>JALORV010000282.1 GCA_025458735.1 Burkholderiaceae bacterium
GCAGCGAGGCTGGCATCATCGCTTTCTCGAAGCGCTTCCAGCGACTCCCATGACCGCCCGCTACCCAGGTTTCGACACCCTCGCGCTGCATGCCGGGCAGCCGCCGGACCCCGCCACCGGGGCGCGCGCCGTCCCGATCTACGCCACGACCTCGTTCGTGTTCGAAGACTCCGACCACGCGGCGGCGCTGTTCAACATGGAACGCGCGGGCCATGTGTACTCGCGCATCTCGAACCCGACGGTGGCCGTGTTCGAGGAACGCATGGCCGCGCTCGAGAAGGGCGTCGGCGCGATCGCCACCGCCAGCGGGCAGGCTGCGCTGCACCTGGCGATCGCCACGCTGATGGGTGCCGGCGGACACATCGTGGCCAGCCGCGCGCTTTACGGCGGCTCGCACAACCTGCTGGCCTACACGCTGGCACGCTTCGGCATCGAGACGAATTTCGTCGACCCACGCAATCTTGACGCCTGGCGCACGGCGCTGCGTCCCAACACGCGGCTGCTGTTCGGCGAGACACTCGGCAATCCCGGCCTCGACGTGCTCGACATTCCGGCCGTCAGTGCGGTCGCCCACGAACACGGCGTCCCGCTACTGGTCGACGCCACCTTCACCACGCCGTGGCTGATGACGCCGTTCGATCATGGCGCCGACCTCATCTACCACTCGGCCACCAAGTTCCTCGGCGGCCATGGCGTCGCGATCGGCGGCGTGCTGGTCGACGGTGGCACTTTCGACTGGCTGGCCAGCGGGAAATTCCCGACGCTGACCGAGCCTTACGCCGGTTTTCACGGCATGAACTTCGCCGAGGAAAGCACGGTCGCTCCCTTCCTGCTGCGGGCGCGGCGCGAAGGGCTGCGCGACTTCGGCGCCTGCATGAGCGCGCACACCGCGTTCCTGCTGCTGCAGGGGATCGAGACCCTGCCGTTGCGCATGGCGCGACACGTCGACAACGCGCGTGCGGTCGTGAAGTTCCTGAGCACACACGCGGCGGTGGAGTCGGTCGCCTATCCGGAACTGGAATCGCACCCGGACCATGCACTGGCGCAACGGCTGCTGCCGCGCGGCTGCGGCGCCGTGTTCAGCTTCAACCTGAAGGGCACACGCGCCGCCGGCCGTGCCTTCGTCGAGGCGCTGCGCGTGTTCTCGCATCTGGCCAACGTCGGCGATGCCAGGTCGCTGGTGATCCATCCGGCCTCCACCACGCACTTCCGCGTGCCCGACGACGAACTTGCGGCGGCGGGCATCACGCAGGGGACGATCCGGCTGTCGGTCGGACTGGAAGACCCCGCCGACCTGCTCGACGATCTCGCTCAGGCGCTCAAGCGCGCGCAGAAGGCAGGCTGACGATGTACCTGCCCACCGAACCGCGCCTTTATGCCTACACCGGCGGCAAGCCGTTCGATCCGGCCCGGCCAACCGTCGTCTTCCTGCACGGCGCGCAGCACGACCACAGCGTGTGGATCCTGCAGAGCCGGTACTTTGCGCACCACGGCTACAGCGTGCTGGCGCTCGATCTGCCGGGCCACATGCGCAGCGCCGGACCAGCTGCGACCAGCGTGGAAGCCAGCGCCGATCTCGTCACCGCCGGGCTGGCGGCGAGCGGCGCCGGCCGCCTGCTGCTGGTGGGCCACAGCATGGGTTCGCTGCTGTGCCTCGAAGTGGCGCGTCGCCTGCCGCAGGCCGTGGCCGGCGTGGCCCTGGTTGCCACGGCGTTTCCGATGCGCGTCTCCGATGCCCTGCTCGCTGCGACGCGCACCGATCCAGCCGGCGCGATGCAGATGATCAACGTCTGGTCGCACAGCGCCTCGATCGAGGCCTTCGAGCGCAAGCCGGCCAACCCGGGCCCGGGGTTTTCCAACGTCTGGCAGAACCAGCGCCTGATGGAGCGCATCGCGGCACGCAACGGCGCTGCGGTACTGGCGACCGACTTCACCGCCTGCAATGCCTACGCTGGCGGCCTCGACGCTGCACGGGCATTGCGCTGCCCGGCACTGTTCGTGCTCGGCGAACACGACCAGATGACGCCGCCGAAGGCCGCGCAGCCGCTGATCGACGCAGTCGGCAACGGCAGCGTCGTGCGCGTCGCCGGTGGCGGCCATGCGCTGATGGCCGAGCGGCCCGACGACGTGCTGCGGGCACTTGTCGCGTTCGCGGCGCGCGTGTTCGCCCCCGTCGACATCGCCTGAAACCGTGGTGCGGAGCCGGATTTCTTGCTGACCGCGGTCAACTGGGACACGTACTGGCTGTACGTACTCACCGAAATGGCCCTGTCGCTGTCGCCGGGGCCGGCGGTGATGCTGATCATCGCCTGCGGGCTGGCGCACGGCGCGCGGCGCTCGACCTGGGCCAGCCTCGGCATCCTGAGCGCTAACGCCCTTTACTTCGCGCTGTCGGCAACCGCGCTCGGCGCGGTGCTCGCCACCTCGCGCGAGTTCTTTACCGCCGTCAAGTGGGTCGGCGCGGCCTATCTGGTCTACATCGGACTGTCGGCGATCTTCGGGCGGCCGTCACCGATCACCGTGTCGCGGGCCGCCGTGGGCCATGCGCCGCGCGACCTTTACCTCGCCGGCCTGACACTGCAGCTCGCCAATCCGAAGACGCTCGTTTTCTTCGTCGCCATCTTGCCGCAGTTCGTCGACGCGCGACTGCCGATCGGCGCGCAGATGGTCTGGCTGGCAGCCGGCTCGATCATTCCGGAGTTCTTCATCCTGGCCGGCTACGGCTGGCTCGCCTCGCGGGCGCGGCGCATTGCCACCGACCCGAACTATGCACGCTGGACGGACCGCATCGCCGGCGTGCTGGTGCTGGCGGCTGCGGCGCTGGTGCTGACGGTGACGGCCTGACTGGGCTGTTCTGACGGCAGCTCAGGACTTGGGCATCCAGTCGAGCGTCCTGAACCAGAAATTGCGCCGTTGCTCCAGCCAGCCGATGTCTTCATGAAAGACGATCCAGGCGTTCAGATAGGCCAGGAAGTCGGGATCGCCGCGCTCGATCGCGAAGGCTTAGATAGTTCGCTACCGGTGACGCAGCGACGACTGCATCGAGCTTGCCTGCGGAGAACTCGTCGAAGAACTTCTCGTCGCTATCGAACGTCACGATACGGGCTTGCGGAAAGCGCCGCCGCACCACCGCCTCGGAGTGGCTGCCCGCCCGAACGCCGATCGACACACTGGCCTTGTCAAGGGCCGCCCGGCCTGGCTTGTCGCCGAGCTTCTTCGTGTTGCCGAGCAGTTCCACCGAGTTCACTGCGTAGGGCTGGCTGAAGTTGACCAGCAGCGCACTCGACGGCGTCGGCCACAGGCCTACCGGCCCGCGCTCAGGTCTCCGGCATAGCCGGCCAGGGTGGTGCGCACAAGCTCCAGCCGCACGCCGAGGTCGGCTGCCAGCTTGCGTGCAACGTCGACCTCGAATCCCACCAGTTCGCCGGACGGTCCCGGCAGCGCCCACGGCGGAATCACGACAATGCCGACACGCAGCACGCCGGCGCTGCGCACCGCGTCCAGCGTGGCCGCGGCCGGTCGCACGCGCGGAGCTCCGGTCAGCGGCGTCGCGACCTTCAACTCGGGGGGAAGCCGGTCCGGCGTCGCGGGCGTCGCGGTCGAGGCCGCTGGCGCCGCTGCTCCCTGTGCGAGGACGGCCGCGGCACCGAGCGCAGCCACCAGTGCCGCGCAGGCCTGCACCAGTCGACGGCCACCCCTACCCAAACGAGCAATGGTCACAGTTCTCATGTTCAGCGCACCCGTTGGAAGGCCGTGGCGTTGTTCGGATCACCGTCCTGGCGCAGCACGAAGCCGCTGCCGGTCGGTTCCAGCGCATAGGAAGTGCCGTTGTCGTAATAGATCCTGTTGCCGCTGAGCCGGCCGCTGACCTGCTGACCGACGGCGTAGTACATCACCCGCCCGGACGGATCGATGTCCACGGTGATATCGGCTCGATGAACCGTATTGAAGCCGTGAAACCGCCCCACCTGGGCACTGGGAACGTTGGCATAGCCGTAGTTCGGCTGAGGTGGGTAATAGGTGTTCGGCGGAGTCGTCGCCGGTGGCGGGACATAACCCGGCTGCCGGTCATGATTCTGGCTGGCGATGGCGGCCGCGATGGCCGCGATGCCGATACCGGCCGCAATCGCCGTGTTCCGGTTGGAGTGGCTCGATCGCTTGTCGTCGACCCAGAACTTCGCATAGCAGCCCCGATCGACCCAGATACCGGACCCGTCAGTACCCCAGGACTGCCCCTGAATGCAGGGGTGGCTGCCATAGGCCGTCATGACCCTGACGTCGCCATGCTCGCCGATGGGGCAGTACTCGTGCCGCATGTGCCGACTCTCGCAGGTCACCTCGCGCGCTACGGCAGTGACAGGCCCGATCAGAAGCATGGCGGCGCCGACAAGCAGCAAGCCAGGCAGACTCAAACGATTCACCTTCATAAACCCACCCTCCGGTGCGACGCAGCACCCTGCCGCAATCGCGATGACGGTCATGACTTTGGCCGGGCTTGCCCTGCTGCCTAGCCAGGACCCGGCCCGTCATTGCAGGGCATCAGCATCGCCTGCGCTAGCCGAAAAGCGAACGCCGTCCCCCAGGCCGTTGCGGACACGCGGCCATGACGGCGGGTTACTTGCCGGCCGGCCGGCTCAGCATCAGCTGCTGCAACTTTGCTGCCAGCGCCTGGTGCTCAGCCGCGGAGTTCTTGCGCAGCACGTTCGAGATCAGCGTCACCATGTAGTGGATCTTCCGGTCGCCGGCCGGGTACTCGATGATCGCGATCGAGTTCATGTAGTTCTTGACGTTGCCCATGTACTGGCCGGCGCACTCGTACAGCGATCCCGACTTGAAGTAGACCGCGGCGCCCGCGAGCGCAGGCGCGCTGGCGAAGCGGATGCGGCGTTCGGTGACGTACATGAGTCGCTTGATCTCCCGGCTCGACCACTCGTCGACCAGCCTGCCCTCCTCCATGCGCAGCAGGTAGCGCATCAGTTCGCGCGCGGTGCCGTAGCTGTCACCCGGACCGGGAACGATCTGCTTGCCGGTCGCCGTGAAGAAGCTGCCCTGCCGCAGC
>JALORV010000283.1 GCA_025458735.1 Burkholderiaceae bacterium
TGCAGGTCGACTGCATGATCTTGCGCGCGCGTTCGGCTTCGGCGGCGCGCTGGGTGTCGTCAAGGAACTCGCGGTTGCCCGAGGCGTCGGTACGGGCGATGCGCTGGCCGTCCTCGACGGCCTTGAGGTAGCTGCGGGCGCGTTCGCACTCCGTGGCCTTGGCCGCGGCACGGCTCTGCTCTTCCTGCGCCTTCTTTTCCGCGTCGGCGCGCTCCTGCTGCCGTTTGCGGAACTCCATTTCCTGCTCGGCGGCGGACTTCGGGCCGCTCGACGGCGCCGGCGTGGCTGCCGGCTTGGCCGCATCGGCGGCCGGCGCAGGCTGCGCCTGCTGCGGCAGCACCGTCTGGGCATTGCTGGGCTGGCGCACGATGCGATCGGCCTTGACCGCGGCCGGCGGCGGGCGGTCCGAATAGACCACCCGGCCATTGTCGTCCTTCCAGGCCCATTGGGCGTGCGCGGGCGCGAGCACCACCCAGCACAGCGTGCCCAGCAGGCCTGCGACCAACCTTTGCCGCGCGCGGCTGCCAGCTTGCATGAACTCCTCCTCAGCGCGGCATTTTCCAACGCTTCGCCGAGGCCAAGCAAGATGAATGGCGGGTGAACTCCCCCCCACTTCGGGGCTAATGCTGCGACCGGCTACGGCGGCGCCGGGCGCCGAGGTCCGGCCCGGTATACTCCGCTTTTGCGTCATGAGGACAACAATGCGGTTGCTTCAGAAGGCGCTTACCTTCGATGACGTGCTGCTCGTCCCCGCCCACTCGGCGGTTCTTCCCCGCGACGTCCAGCTCACCACCCGACTCACCCGCAACATCCCGCTGAACATACCCCTGGTCGCCGCCGCGATGGACACGGTGACCGAGGCGCGGCTGGCCATCGCGCTGGCGCAGGAAGGCGGCATCGGGATCATCCACAAGAACTTTGCACCCGCGGAGCAGGCGGCCGAGGTGCAGAAGGTCAAGCGCCACGAGGCCGGCGTGCTGCGCGACCCGATCACGCTGACGCAGGACATGACGGTGCGCGATGCGATCGAACTGCAGCGCGCGCACCGGATTTCGGGCCTGCCCGTCGTGCAGGGCAAGAAGATCGTCGGCATCGTCACCAATCGCGACCTGCGCTTCGAAACCCGGCTTGATGCACCGATCCGCGAGATCATGACGCCGCGCCAGCGGCTGGTGACGGTGCGCGAAGGTGCCAGCCTGGAAGAAGCCAAGGCGCTGATGCACACCCACCGGCTCGAGCGGGTGCTGGTTGTCAACGGCGACGACGAACTGCGCGGACTGGTGACCGTCAAGGACATCACCAAGGCCACCGAGCACCCGAACGCCGCCAAGGACGAACTCGGCAAGCTGCGCGTCGGCGGCGCGATCAGCACCGGGGCCGACTCGGAGGAGCGCGCCGAGCGCATGGTCAAGGCCGGCGTCGACGTGCTGGTGGTCGACACCGCGCACGGCCATCACCAGGGCGTGCTCGACCGCGTCCGCTGGGTCAAGAAGAACTTCCCGCAGGTCGACGTGATCGGCGGCAATATCGCGACAGCTGCAGCGGCCAGGGCGCTGGCCGATGCCGGCGCGGACGGCATCAAGGTCGGCATCGGTCCGGGCTCCATCTGCACCACGCGCATCGTCGCGGGCGTCGGTGTGCCGCAGATCACGGCGGTCTCCAACGTCGCGGCGGCGCTGGCCGGCAGCGGGATTCCGCTGGTGGCCGATGGCGGCATCCGCTACTCGGGCGACATTTCCAAGGCGCTCGCGGCCGGCGCCTTCTCGGTGATGATGGGCGGCATGTTCGCCGGCACCGAGGAAGCGCCCGGCGAAGTGATCCTCTATCAGGGTCGCTCGTACAAGAGCTATCGCGGCATGGGCAGCCTCGGCGCGATGACCGAAGGCTCGGCCGAGCGCTACTTCCAGGACAACGACGCCAACGTCGACAAGTTCGTGCCCGAGGGCATCGAAGGCATGGTGCCGTACAAGGGCAGCGTGCTGGCGATCATCTTCCAGCTGACCGGCGGACTGCGCTCGAGCATGGGCTACTGCGGCTGCGGCTCGATCGACGAGATGCGCACGCGCGCAGAGTTCGTCGAGATCACCGCTGCCGGCATGCGCGAGTCGCATGTGCACGATGTGCGCATCACCAAGGAAGCGCCCAACTACCGGCTCGAGACCTGAGGGTCCGGCCGCGTGACGATATCTGTTGCGTCCGCCCGGTTCCTGCAGCCGGGCCGCGCCCCCGTTTTCACTCACGACCGGCCGGCTGACGGCCGCGCCCCATGAACCACGACAAGATCCTGATCCTCGACTTCGGCTCGCAGGTCACGCAGCTGATCGCGCGGCGCATCCGTGAGGCCAACGTCTACTGCGAGATCCATCCCGCCGATGTCGGCGACGCCTTCGTGTGCGAGTTCGGCCCGAAGGGCATCGTGCTGTCGGGCAGCCACATGTCGGCCTACGAGGAGTCGACCGACCGGGCCCCCGATGCGGTATTCGGGCTTGGCGTGCCGGTGCTCGGCATCTGCTACGGCATGCAGACCATGGCGCAACAGCTCGGTGGACGGGTCGAAGGCGGGCACACGCGGGAATTCGGCTACGCGGAGGTCCGCGCGCGCGGGCACACGAAGCTGCTCGAGGGCATCGAGGACCGGCGCAGCGAGGAAGGCCACGGGCTGCTCAACGTCTGGATGAGCCATGGCGACAAGGTGGTCGAGCTGCCGGCCGGCTTCACGCTGATGGCCTCCACCGCGTCCTGTCCGATTGCCGGCATGGCCGACGAAGCGCGCCGCTACTACGGCGTGCAGTTCCATCCGGAAGTCACGCACACCGTGCAGGGCGAAGCGATCCTGCGGCGCTTCGTGCTCGACATCTGCGGCTGCCGGCCCGACTGGGTCATGGGCAACCATGTCGAGGAGGCGGTTGCCGCGATCCGTGCACAGGTTGGCCACGAGGAAGTGATCCTCGGCCTGTCGGGCGGGGTGGATTCCTCGGTGGCCGCGGCGCTCATGTGGCGATCGACGCCACGACGCGCTTCATGGACGCGCTGAAGGGCGTGTCCGACCCCGAAGCCAAGCGCAAGATCATCGGCCGCGAGTTCGTCCATGTGTTCCAGGAGGAGGCCGCGAAGCTGCCGAACGCGAAGTGGCTGGCGCAGGGAACGATCTATCCGGATGTGATCGAGTCGGCCGGAGCGAAATCGAAGAAGGCCACCACCATCAAGAGCCATCACAACGTCGGTGGCCTGCCGGAGTCGCTGCACCTCAAGCTGCTGGAACCGCTGCGTGACCTCTTCAAGGATGAAGTGCGCAATCTCGGCCTGGCCCTGGACCTGCCGCGCGAGATGATCTTCCGTCATCCTTTCCCGGGGCCGGGCCTGGGCGTG
>JALORV010000284.1 GCA_025458735.1 Burkholderiaceae bacterium
GCTCAGGTACAGCACGTGCAGCGAGGACAGGCCGGAGGCGGCGGCCAGCTGCAGCAGCGCATCCGCTGCACCGGCCTGCGCCGCCGCGCTGCGGGCGATCAGGCGCGCGCCAGGCACCGGCGTGAAGGGAACCGCCGCCAGCCACTTCGGGTAGTACGCGATGCCGTGCTGCTGGTGGGCGTCAGCCCAGGCCCAGTCGAAAACGTACTCGCCATAGGAGTGGTGCTTGCGGTACAGCGGTACCGCTGCCGCCAGTTGCCCGGCCTGTGTCAGCGTCAGGTAATGCGGCTCCCAGCCGCGCTTCGGCGCTGCGCAGCCGGTGGCGTGCAGTGCGTGCAGGAACTCGTAGCGCAGGAACGGGTTGCTGCAGCCGGCATCGTTCAGCAGTCCGTTCCATGCCGCGGCGCCGACCTCGGCAAGGTCGAGCACGATGCGCGTGCAATAATCACTCGAACCTGCTTCAGCCATTCATGAATCCGAACGTCACAGTCGCGGTCGCCCAGATCAACTGCTCGGTCGGCGACTTCGAGGGCAACAGCAGGAAGATCATGGAAGCCGCCGCGCGCGCGGTGGCAGGCGGTGCGCAAGTGCTGCTGACGCCGGAGCTGTCGCTGACCGGCTATCCCCCCGAGGACCTGCTGCTGCGCCGCGCATTTTACGCAGCGTGCGACGCGGCGCTGCTGCGGCTTGCCGGGCAGTTGCTGCAGTATCCGGAACTGCTGGTCGTCGTCGGCCACCCGCACGAGCGCGAGGGCCAGCGCTTCAACGCCGCCTCGGTGCTGCAGCGCGGGCTCGTGGTGGCGACTTACTGCAAGCATGATCTGCCCAATTACGACGTCTTCGACGAGCAGCGCTACTTCACGCCCGACAATCGTCCGGTGGTGTTCGAGGTCAACGGCACCCTGTTCGGCCTCGCCATCTGCGAAGACACCTGGTTCCACTATGTGCCGGAGTGCGCACGCGCGGCCGGAGCGCAGGTGCTGCTGGTGCTGAACGCCTCGCCGTTTCACCTCGGCAAGCAGGCGCAGCGCCTGCAGACGATGCGTGCCAATGTCTCGCACTTCGGCATGGCGATGGTCTACGCGAACCTGGTCGGCGGGCAGGACGAACTGGTGTTCGACGGTGCCTCGTTCGTGATCGCGGCCGACGGCCGGCTGGCCGCGATGGCGCCGTACTTCCAGGAGGCCGTGCTGTTTGCGCAGTTCGTCGATGGCGTGCCGCAGCCGGGCGCCATGGTGGCCGAGCCGTCGGCCGAGGCGCTGGCCTACGACGCACTCGTGCTCGGCGTGCGCGATTACGTCGGCAAGAACGGCTTCCCGGGTGCGCTGATCGGGCTGTCGGGCGGCGTCGACTCGGCGCTCACGCTGGCGATCGCCGTCGATGCGCTCGGCGCCGACCGCGTGCGCGCGGTGATGATGCCGTCGCAGTTCACTGCATCGATCAGCCTCGAGGATGCGGAACAGCTCGCGCGCAACCTCGGCGTGCGCTACGACGTGCTGCCGGTCAAGCCGGCCTTCGACGCCTTCCTCTCGACGCTCGCCGCCGAGTTCCGCGGCCTGCCGTGGGACACGACCGAGGAGAACCTGCAGGCGCGCATCCGCGGCACGCTGCTGATGGCACTGTCCAACAAGGCCCGGTCGATCGTACTGACGACCGGCAACAAGTCGGAGACTGCAGTCGGCTACTCGACGCTCTATGGTGACCTGGCGGGGGGCTTCGCGGTCATCAAGGACATCCTGAAGACGCTGGTGTACCGGCTGTGCCGGTATCGCAATGCGGGCACAGCGGTCATTCCGGAACGCATCCTCACGCGGGCGCCGAGCGCGGAACTGAAGGCCGGGCAGACCGACCAGGATTCGCTGCCGCCGTACGAGGTGCTCGACGAGATCATCACGCGCCACATGCAGGAAGGCGAGACCATCGCCGACATCGTCGCGGCCGGCTTCGACGATGCCGTTGTGCGCAAGGTGGTGCGCATGATCCGCAGCTCGGAATACAAGCGCCGCCAGTCGCCGGTGGGCATCCGGGTCACGCACCGCAGCTTCGGGCGCGACTGGCGCTATCCGATCACCAACCGTTATCGCGAGGAAGACGCCACCCCTTAGAATCCGGACGACCGGGGAAAAACGTCTGCCAGGAAAGCGACCATGAAACAGATCACAGCGATCATCAAGCCGTTCAAGCTCGACGAGGTGCGCGAGGCCCTGGCCGACGTCGGCGTCACCGGGCTCACGGTCACCGAGGTCAAGGGCTTCGGCCGGCAGAAGGGCCACACGGAGCTGTATCGCGGCGCCGAGTACGTGGTCGACTTCCTGCCGAAGGTCAAGGTCGAGGCGGTAGTGCCGGAGGCGCTGGTCGAGCGTGCGATCGAGGCGATCACCAAGGCGGCCCGCACCGGCAAGATCGGCGACGGCAAGATCTTCGTGCGGTCAGTGGAGCAGGTGATCCGCATCCGCACCGGCGAAGAAGGCGAAGCCGCGGTCTAGCGACGAGGCCCTTCAGGGGGTCGGCGGGGGCGTGCCCTTGATCGACCAGCCGAAACGCCAGGCCAGCATGCGCAGGATCGTGGTTGCGGCCGCGGCGGTCCAGAGCGACACGCCCGGCGCCAGGCCGACCGATACGAGCACGATGTAAAGCCAGCAGCCGGCGAACGCCGCGATCGCGTACGGCCGCCCGTCGCGCAGCACCAGCGGCACTTCATTGAGCAGGACATCCCGCAGCAGGCCGCCGAACACGCTGGTGACCACGCCCATGACGGCCGCCACGAACGGCGCCATGCCGACCTCGAGCGAGAGCGCCACGCCGGCTACGCTGAAAAAACCGAGCCCGATGGCGTCCGCCAGCACGAACGCGGTATTGGGCACGATGCGATGCGCGAACCGCATCAGCGGAGTGGCGATCAGCGTCAGCGCCAGGATCAGGATCGGGTACTGCTGGTGCTCGACCCAGAAAAAGGGCCGGCGATCGAGCAGCACGTCGCGCAGCGTGCCGCC
>JALORV010000285.1 GCA_025458735.1 Burkholderiaceae bacterium
CTGCGTCGTAGGCAACAGTGTCGCCAGAGTGCTGCAGAGGCCGCAGTGGCAATTCGACTTCGCCGTCCGGCGTGCGCCAGACTGCGGTGCGCGGACCGACGACGAAGTTCCAGCCCGGCTCGTTGCCCGCGGCCCAGAGCCTGGTCCCGGCGGCGACATTGGTCGGTCGCTGCGCGCACGACTCGACCCAGCCGAGCGCGCGCTGCAGGTCGAGGGCGGACACGCGGCCGTTTTCCACGTAGCCCGCGAACTCAAGATAGATGCCGCGCAGCGGATCGGCGGACTGCTGCCAGCGCTGCTGGACCGCGCTGAACGTCTCGCGCCCGCGCGAGGCATCGATGAAGATCAGGCCGTCCGTGGCGAGTCGATGAAGATCAGGCCGTCCGTGGCGAGTCTGGACGACGAACCGGTACCGAGGCAGGGCCGGAACAACCACTTGTTGAACTCGTAGCGCGCAAAGCCGGCCATCGGACCTGCGGGCGGCGGCTCGGCCGCCAGCACGGGCATCGTCCACAGATTGGCCGCCAGCAGCCAGGCCGCGCCGCGCGTGTTCTTCGGGCTCATTTTCTGTCTCCGCCTGCAATCGCGACTCATCGCTCGGACTCGTCACCGCCGAACGGCGGTCCGCCGCCGTCGCCAGGCAGACAAGCCGCGAGCGCCGCGAGCGCCCGCGCGTCGCGCTTGGACGGACGCCCCTTGATGCTGAGTGCCGGCTCGCGCTGCAGGCGCCGCAGTTGCAGCGCGCCCGCGCGGGGCGCCGGGCCGCGTGTCGCCGACAGCGCCTGAACGATGAGTTCGATCCTCTCGTCGCCGCGCCGGACCTCCAACCGGTCGCCGATGCGCACCGGCCGCGCCGGCTTCACGCGCAGCTCATCGAGCCGCACCTGGCCCCGCTCGACGGCATCGGCCGCCAGCGAGCGGGTCCGGAACAGGCGCGCAGCCCACAGCCACTTGTCGATGCGGACGTCGTCGCTCATGCGGTCAGGCAGACCATCCGGGCTCCCGCGCGCGCAGCCATCAGGCCAGCATGGGCGGCTCGGTCGACTCCGCCACCCAGCGCAGGTAGGCGGGCAGGCCCGCAACGATCGGCCACGCGACGATCTCCGGCAGCTCGTAGGGATGCAGCAGGCGCAGGGCCTGCTCGAGTTCGCCATAGCGTTCGCGCGTTGTCTTGATCAGCAGCGGCACTTCCTGCGCATGCTCGACGGCACCGCGCCAGCGATAGGTGGACACGACCGGCGCCAGGCGATGGACGCAGGCTGCGAGTCCCTGCTCGACCACGGCGGTGGCAATGCGATCGGCCACCTCCGCATCGGGGCAGGCAGTCGAGACGATCAGCACGGTGTCGGTCACTTCAGCAGCCTCCGTCGCGTCAGCGACAGCGCGATCGTGTAGCAGGCTACGCCCCAGAGCGCGAGCAGCACGACGTCGCGCAGGGCATGGGTCGGCCAGCGTCCGAGTGCCAGCGGTCGCACGAGTTCCACCGCCGCGGTCATCGGCAGCCACTCGGCGCCGGCCCGCAGCCAGCCGGGCAGCTGCGCCAGCGGGAAGTACACCCCGGACAGGAACACCAGCGGCATCACGACCACGGTGAAGTAGTTCGACAGCAGATCGTAGCTGCGCGCGACGGCGTTGACGATCAGCGCCATCGACGCGAACACCAGCGCGATGAAGAACGCGACCGGCAGCACCAGCAGCGACAGCGGTTCGCGCGCGATGTCGAGCAGCCAGATCATCGCCAGGATGCACAACGCGGTGAAGGTCGCCTTGCTCGCGGACCAGATCAGTTCGCCGAGCAGCAGATCGTCGACCGACAGCGGAGTGTGCAGGATCGCGTCCCAGGTTTTCTGGATGCCCATCCTGGAGTAGGCACCCCAGAGGGACTCGAACTTGGCCGAGTACATCACGCTCATCGCGATCGAGCCGCTGGCCAGGAACTGCAGATACGACACACCATCGACCTGCGGCAGCAGGCTGCCGAGTCCGTAGCCGAAGGCAGCGATGGTCAGCAACGGCTCCACGACGTTGGTCAGCAGGCGCTCGACGAAGAGCTTGCGCCAGACCAGGAAGTTGCGCCGCCACACCGGAACGAAGCGCCACGACAGGCGGGGCAGCGCCTGCCGCATGCGGGCGCCGAGCGGCAGTGGCATGGCGCTCACGAGGCCACCCTCTGCGCTGCGCGCTGCGGGCCGATTGCTCCGGAGCGGCCGCCCACGTTCACGATTCCTCCCGCATCTCGCGGCCTGTCAGCTTCAGGAACAGGTCCTCGAGGTTGGCGGGCCGATGCAGGTAGCGCAGGCCGGCGGCCGACTCGAGCGAACGCAGCGCCGGCGCCGCGTCGTGCGAATAGCAGAACACGGTCTCCCCGGAGACTTCCACGCGATCGGCCAGCGCGCCACCCGCGTAGATCTCGACCACCTGCGGCTCGATGTGAGTGCGGATCAGCTCGCGCGGCTCCCCTTCGGCGATCATGCGCCCATGGTCGATCACGGCCAGCCGATGGGCCAGGCGCTCGGCCTCGTCCATGAAGTGCGTCGTCAGCAGGATGGTCTTGCCGCGCGCCAGCAGCTGCTTCAGCCGGTCCCAGATCAGGTGCCGCGCCTGCGGGTCGAGACCGGTGGTCGGTTCGTCCAGGAAGATCAGGTCGGGATCGTTCACCAGCGAACGCGCCAGCGTCAGCCGGCGCTTCATGCCTCCGGACAGCTCGCCGATCCTGGCATCGCGGCGATGGCCGAGGCTGGCGAACTCGAGCAGCGCCGGCAGGCGCCGCGCCATCTCGCTGTCGCTCAGGCCGAAGTACCGGCCGTAGACGACGAGGTTCTCGGTCACCGTGAAATCGGGATCGAGGTTGTCGATCTGCGGCACGACGCCGACGCGGATGCGGGCACGGCGCGCCTCGCGCGGTACCGGCTCGCCCACCAGTTGCAGGGTGCCGCCATCGGGGTCGGTCAGGCCCAGGCAGCAGCGCAGGGTCGTCGTCTTGCCGGCGCCGTTGGGGCCGAGCAGGGCGTAGCACTCGCCGCGCCGGATCGCGAACGACAGGCCGTCGACGACCGCCGTGCCGCCGTAGTGCTTGCGCAGGTCGCGCACGGTCAGCACCTCGTCGGCAGCCGCGACGGTATTCATGGACGCCGGTGACTCTTCGTGAAAACCGCAGGCAGAAACAAAACGGCCTGCCGAAAGGCAGGCCGGGAAAGTCTAGCCCAAGGAGGTGATCAGTTCGCGGGCGCAGTCTCTTCGACGGCGACCGGCGCGGGCCGGTCCACGAGCTCCATGAATGCCATCGGTGCGTTGTCGCCGACCCGGAAGCCCATCTTGAGGATCCGGGTGTAGCCGCCATTGCGGCTCTTGTAGCGGGGGCCGATCTCGGCGAACAGCTTGACCACCATTTCACGGTCGCGCAGCCGATTGAAGGCCAGCCGCTTGTTCGCCACCGTGGGCTCGCGCCCCAGGGTGATCAGGGGCTCGACCACGCGACGCAGCTCCTTGGCCTTCGGCAGCGTGGTCTTGATCGCCTCGTGGCGCAGCAGCGAATTGGTCATGTTGCGCAACATCGCCAGCCGGTGGCTGCTGGTGCGGTTGAGCTTTCTCAGTCCGTGTCCGTGACGCATGGTTGTTCCTTTCAGTCTTTAACAGCCCGCAGGCGGGCGGTTGGTGTTCCGACTCTTCGATCCCTCGCGGGCGGGTCGGTTGGTCTGCCTGGGCAGGGTGGGCCCCGCTCCTGTCTCTCCTCGCTGTTCGATGCGTGCGGACGGGCCCGTGGGCCGTCCGCGTGCGGCGTGCTACTTGTCGAGGCCCGCCGGCGGCCAGTTCTCGAGCTTCATGCCGAGCGTGAGGCCGCGCGCGGCGAGCACTTCCTTGATCTCGTTGAGCGACTTGCGGCCGAGGTTCGGCGTCTTCAGCAGTTCGTTCTCGGTGCGCTGGATCAGGTCGCCGATGTAATAGATGTTCTCTGCCTTCAGGCAGTTGGCCGAGCGCACCGTCAGCTCGAGATCATCGACCGGGCGCAGCAGGATCGGGTCGACCTGCGGCGAGCGTGCCGCGGCGGCCGCAGCCGTCTCGGACATGCCCTCGAGCGCACCGAAGACCTGCAGCTGGTCCATCAGGATGCGCGCCGACTGGCGCACGGCCTCTTCCGGCGTCATTGCGCCGTTGGTCTCGATCGTCATCACCAGCTTGTCGAGGTCGGTGCGCTGTTCGACGCGGGCCGCCTCGACCGCGTACGACACGCGCTTGACCGGCGAGAACGAGGCGTCCATCACGATGCGTCCGATCGTTTTAGAGTGGTCGTCGCGGAAGGCACGCACGTTGCCCGGCACGTAGCCGCGGCCCTTCTCCACCTTGACCTGCAGCTCGATGCGGCCGCCGCCCGACAGATGGGCGATGACATGGTCCGGGTTGACGATCTCGACGTCGTGCGGCAGCTCGATGTCGCTGGCCGTGACGACGCCTTCGCCTTCCTTGCGCAACGTCAGCGTGACCTCGTCACGATTGTGCAGCTTGAAGACGATGCCCTTCATGTTGAGAAGGATGTCGACCACGTCCTCGCGGACGCCGTCGATCGTCGAGTACTCGTGCACGACGCCCGTGATCTGCGCCTCGGTCGGCGCGTAGCCGACCATCGACGACAGCAGGATGCGGCGCAGGGCGTTGCCCAGCGTGTGCCCGTAGCCCCGCTCGAACGGTTCCATCGTCACGATCGCCGAGTTCGGGCCGATCGCCTCGACCTCGATTGCGCGCGGCTTCAGTAGTGCGGTGCTTGCCATTGCTTCGTTCCCTTCAATACCCTCGGCTCGTTACGCCGATAAGGCTGATGGTCGGGCTGGGAATTCCAGAAGGCTGTCGCCCAAAGAGCCTTCGTCGCCGGACCAGCAAAGCCGGGCCGGCGCTCCTGTCAGAACGCGTCAGCGCGAATAGAGCTCGACGACCAGCGACTCGTTGATGTCCTGCGCGACTTCGCCGCGGTCGGGCAGCTGCTTGAACTTGCCTTCCATCTTCTTGGGGTCGACATCGACCCAGGACGGAAAGCCCGACTGCTCGGCCAGCGTGAGCGCCTCCTGGATGCGGCCCTGCTTCCTGCTCTTTTCGCGCACCGCGATGGTGTCGCCGGCCTTGACCAGCATCGACGGGATGCCGGCCGTTTCGCCATTCAGCGCGATCGCGCGGTGCGAGACCAGCTGGCGCGCCTCGGCGCGCGTCGCGCCGAAATCAGGTGCTCGCCGGTGTTGCCCTTGCGGCGCGAGGCCTCCTGGTAATAGCGGCGGAACTGCCGCTCCAGCACGCCGTACATGCGCTTGACCTTCTGCTTCTCGCGCAGCTGGGTGCCGTAGTCCGACTGGCGCGCACCCGAAGTGCGGCCGTGCTGGCCCGGCTTGGAGTCGGCCTTGGCCTTCGAGTCGAAGGCGCGACGCGAACTCTTGAGGAACAGATCCGTGCCCTCGCGACGCGAGAGCTTCAGTTTCGGTCCGGTATAGCGTGCCACTTGGTTCTTCCTTTCATCCTGCGGCGAACCGCATTAAGTCTTAAGTCACTGCCTAGTGCAGTGACGACCAGCACTTGCGTGCTTTTGTGATGAAAAAATTCGTCTGGCTCTGCCAGCGAATTTTTCACTTCCTAGCACGCGAAAGTAGGTTTGTACTTTCGCGTGTCAAACTCTCCGGCGCTTCGGCGGCCGCACGCCGTTGTGCGGCACCGGCGTGATGTCCTGGATCGACGTGACGCGGATGCCGATGGCGTTGAGAGCGCGCACCGACGACTCGCGGCCC
>JALORV010000013.1 GCA_025458735.1 Burkholderiaceae bacterium
CAGCAGCCGCGCCTCGACCCAGGCCTTGAAGGCGAGATAGTCCTCGGGGCGCTCGCCTGCCGGTCGACCCAGCCAACCCTCGAAGGGCGCCGCTTCGCACAGCGCCAGCACCTCAGCGGTGGGCTTGTCGCCGCTGCGTGGGTCTTTCAGCGACGGGAAGGACACGAACAACCCAGGCGCGTCCTCGTCCGCGGGCTGCCGCCAGGCGCTGCCGATGTCCAGGCTCTCGTAGATCCACACATTGGCCGCGCTCGCCCCCGCGGCTTCGATGTCGCCCTCGAACCCGAGGTAGAGCGACAGGTAGGCGAGTCCCGGCTTGAAGCCGAGCAGTTCGGCCTGCCACTCCCGCGCAGCGGACTCAGCCAGGCAGGCGGCGGTGTTGGGAGCACCGATGGCCGAGATCACTCGCGGCGCACGGACGCTGTGGGGTTGACCGTGCTGCGAGAAGTCGACGCCGGCCACGCGGCCGCCCTCGACGACGATGCGCTCAGCTGAAGCACCGAGTTCGACCGCGCCGCCGGCGCCCTGCACCACCGAGAGCAGCGTTTGTGCGAAGCGCGACGGCCCGCCGACAGGAAACCAGGCGCCGGCGTTGTAGGAACCGGTCACCAGCGCATGTTCCAGCAAGGGTGCATGCTCCGGCGGCGCACCGTAGTCCCCCCAACGTGCGCCGAGGATGGCGCGCAGTTGGGGATCGGGCACTTCGGCCAAGGCCTCAGCCAGCGTGCGGCGCGACATCGCTTCGACCTCGGCACCGCGCCACAGCTTCAGGCCCCAAGCCAGGGGCGCGGGCATGCCGCGCATGGCAAACAGCGACATTGCCGCACGCCGGGCCTGCGCCATCTGCCCGAACCAGCGATCGATGGCGATCTGCTGGTGCGGGAAGCGTTCGAGCAGACGCTGCCGGTATGCCGCTTCCGGGTGCTCGATGCCGAACTCCAGGCCAGGCAGGCGCACGATGTCGTAGGGGTTGCCGCAAGGCGCGAAGGCCAACTGGTCATTGCTCAACCAGGCCAGCAGGCGGCCGAACTGGCCGTCGGGTCCTGGAAACGGCCCGACACCCCCGATGTAGTGCACGCCAGTGGCAAAGGTCCAGCCCTGGCGCTGGAAGGTCTGCGTCTGCCCGCCGGGCGTCAGGTGCTGTTCGAGCACCAGCACGCGCTGCCCGCGGTGTGCCAGCGCAGCGGCCGCCGTGAGACCGGCGATGCCCGAGCCGAGAACGATCGTGTCCCACATGGTTGGCTCCGGTTGGTGGTGTCGCCAGCCCCGCGCATGCCGCAAGGGGTTGCTCACCAGGTGTCTAGTCACTGTCTAGATACAGACTGTAGGGGTGTATCTAGACAGCGTCAACCTATACTTGCCCAATGCACCCGGAGCAGAAGGTCGCGTCGAGTCAGGTCAAGGATCAGGCCAAGACGCGCAGAGGCGACGCAAGGCGACAAGGCGAGTACCACCATGGCACGCTGCGGGAGGCCCTTCTGAGTGCAGCCGAAGCGCTGCTGCTGGAACGAGGCGTCGAGGCCTTCTCTCTGAGAGAGTGCGCGCGCCGGGCCGGTGTTTCGCACGGCGCGCCCGCTCACCATTTCGGCGATGCACGTGGCCTGCTCACGGCATTTGCCACGGCCGGCTTTGAACGTATGGAGCTGCGCATGCAGCGCTACGCCCTGGAGGCAGACGACAGCCCTGAGCAGCGTCTTGCGGCGGTCGGCCGCGCCTACGTCGATTTCGCGCTCGACCACCCGGCGCACTTCAGGCTGATGTTCCGCAGCGACCGGCTCGATGCCGACGACCCGGCGCTGAAGCGGGCCAGCGCGGCAACGGCGCAGGCGTTGGCATGGTCGCTCTCGGCCGCACTCGAGCACCGTGGCGTGGACATACACACGCTGCAGGAGCGCTGCCTGTTGGCCTGGTCGGCCGTGCATGGCCTGGCCATGCTGGTGCTGGATGCCGATCTCAGCGCATTTGGCGTGACCCACGACAAGGAGGGCAGTGCCCGGACCGTCGCTGCGGGTCTTCTCAACCGCCTGGGTGTGTCCTTGCTAGCCCCTTGAACCTGAAGACAGCAGCTACCCCGGCGCCGCGAGCGTCGACGGTGGGTTCGGCAGGCCGAGGCGTCCGACCACGGCGCCGAAGCCCATCGGCGCGATGGTCGTGCGCCGCCGCGCCGGCAGGGTGCGCTCTGCGGCGGAGAGGAAGCGAGGATCGTCGAGGCGTGGCGGATCGATCTGGCCTCGGCAACGGCCTGCATGGGGGCGCCGGCCCCTGGGCCTTTCCCGCCCCCCCCCAGCGGATCAGAACCGGAGCGTCGCCTGCACCCCGAGGACTTGAACGTCGCCCGTGTAGGTGCCGTTGAGCGTTCCGGGGAGAGGCCCGGGCGGCTGCAGGTGGCTGGACGCGTCATCGACAAAGAGATACGTGTAGCCGAAGTCGAACCACATCGTCGGGCCCGGCTGATAACGCGCGCCGAAGGCCAGCCAGATGCGGTCGGAGTCGGGAAGGCGCGGCGTGCGGTATTCGTCCTGCACCGGTGACCTGTCGTAGGCGAGTCCCGTGCGCAGCAGCCACGGTTGGTTCAACTGATATTCGGCACCGAGGCCGACCCGCCAGCTGTCCTTGAACTTGAGTTCGACGCCCGTGACCCGCGCGCCGGTGGATGCACTCTGGATGTCGAGCGACTGGATCGAACTCCACCCGGTCCAGGAGTAGTCGGCGAGCACGCGCCACTGCGAATTCACCTGATACGAACCCCCCATCGAGAAGGTGTCGGGCAGCTCGACCTCGGCCTTGACCGCCTGCGCCGCCGGCGCCAGCGGTGCTGCGCCCGAATAGGTCAGATCCGCGAGTACCGGTGCGGCGGCGACGGCGCGCGGGAGCCCGTCGAAGTCGGTGCCTGCACCGACGACGGATTCCAGCCACTGCTGCAGTCGATCATCACCCGGCTGACGAAGCTGCTCGCGCGCCGTGGCGTGCTGGCCAAAGACATGGGGCCGCCCTGCCGGGTTGGCCGCGGGCCCGGCACCACCCTGCCAGCGCAGCGGCAGGGTGGTGCCGGCACGAGCTCAGCCACGGGCGCGCGCTCTGGCTGCCGATGTGCGCAGGCCGCCAGCCCCGAAAGACCCGCCACCCACAGCACAATGCACAGCACGCCGGTGAGCCCCAAGCGCCCGGCCAGCTGGCTGCGAGCCAGGCAACGGATTGATCGCATGCCCGACCGTACCCTCCCGGTTCTTCGCCATCGCCTCCGGCTTGGCGTCGCACTCGCGCCAGGCCTCAGGCATTCCGGGCATCGCAATCGTGCAGCCGGGCAGCCCGGCGCACGTGCGCGGATTTGGCGACGGTGCAGCGTGTGCCGCCCTGGTTTCGCGTCATGGATGGCGAAGCGTCGGGGCGCATCACGCTGCGCCACCTGCTCAACCAGACCAGCGGCTTCTCGCGCGACAATGGCATCGCACTGCTGCTGCAAGGCAGCACCGCCAGCATCGGCGAGCTGGCGCGTGGCAAGAGGGCATGACGGCCCTCCACCGCATGTGGTTCGGGGTGCCGGTGGCGCAGCACGTGACCCTGCTGCCGGATACCCGGCAAGCCGTTCTGGTGCTGCTCAACGCCAACACTGAATTGCCCTTCAACGAAGTGAGAGCCGTGAGGAGCCGTTTGCCGATCGGCGTGGTGAACCTGCTGCGCGGCCAACCGGTGCCGCAGGGGCCGAGCCCGCGCCAGTCCTGCGTGCCGTTCAATGCGGCTGCCGCGCTGGGGGTGATCGGACTTCTTGACCTGGCCTGCAGGGCTGCACGCGCACGTCGTGCGCGCTGGTCCGTGGGGCTGCTGGTGGTCGCGATCGCCATGGTCCTGGCCTTGCATGCCATCGGCTTGAACGCGGCGATCCTGTTTGCCTTTGCACCCGACCTGTCACTTGTCCCGGTCGCGGCGCTGGCCTTACTGTGCATGCCTTCGGCGCTCCTCGTCCGGGACCGGGCCTGGGCCAGGATCCGCCGTTCATCCGCCGGCACCCGTCAACGGCCGCCATGAAACACAAGCCCGTGTGGGTCGTCCTCGCCATCGTGATCGCGTTCGCTCTGGTCGTCGCGCTGCTGATCCGTTCCCGCTTCGAGGCTGATCTGGCCGCCGCCGCCGCGCGCACCGCGCAAGGCAGCGTGATCGTCGCCACCCGCTGCGGCCCGATCGAAGTCCAGCAGACAGGCGACGGCATCCCGCTGTTGGTGATCCACGGCAGCGGCGGCGGCCACGATCAGGGCATGGCCTGGGCGCGGCCGCTGGTGCAGCAGGGTGTGCGCGTGATCGCGATGTCGCGCTTCGGCTACCTGCGCACGCCGCGGCCCGCCGATGCCTCGCCCGAGGCGCAGGCCGACGCGAACATCTGCCTGCTCGACGCCCTGGGCATAGCCAAGGCCGCCGTCATGGGCTTCTCTGCGGGCGGCCCGTCGGCGATGCAGACGGCCATCCGCCACCCGAGCCGTGTCAGCGCGCTCGTACTCGTCGTTCCCATCGCCTACAAGCCCGGCACGGTGACCGACTCCGCGCCGCCCGTGTCGGACGACAAGGACGCGCTGCTGCTTCGCCTGCTCGGCTCGGACTTCCTGTTCTGGACGGCGTTGCACGTCGCCCGCGATCCGCTCATCCGTCATGTCCTGGCCACGCCGCCCGAGCAGGTGGCCGCCGGCAGCAGCGAGGAGCGCGCGCGCGTGAACGACCTGGCCGGGCGCATCCTGCCGGTGTCGGCGCGTGCGGCCGGTCTGCGCGACGACACGCGCCTGGGCAGACGTCTCGGCCCCTACGCGCTGGAGACGGTCCGCACGCCGACGCTCGTGGTCAGCGCGCGCGACGACGGCTTCGGCACCTACGCGGCGGCCCAGTACACCGCCAGCCGCATCCCTGGCGCGAAGTTCGTCGGCTTCGACCACGGGGGCCACTTGCTGGTGGGGCACGACGCTGCGGTTCGGGCCGAGGTCGTCAAGCTGCTGTCGGAGTCGAGGTAGGCAGAGTCATCGTCGGCCGCTGCCTGTTGTGGTCGACGATGACGGGCCCGAACGGGCCGGGGCATGCATGCTCGACGAGCCACCGCGAAAGGGATTCCACGCCATGGCACCGGACACCAGCGCCCATGAACGGCCAGCCCCCACGGTGGCTCTGCTGCCGTTCACGCTGGTCACGTTCGCGATATCTTGGGGAATTCCGGGGCCGCACATCTTCTTCCCCGAGACCACCTGCAGTTGGTTCGGCGAGATCACCGGCAAGCACCCGGTCTTTGTGCTCGCCGTCTGGGCGCCGGCTTTCGCCGCCTTTGCGGTGGTGTTGCCCATCCTGCAACGCCACATGGCGCCGTGCTGGGCCGGCCCGATCATCGGCGCGATGTGGGTGGCTGTGGCATCTGCCGGCGTTCTGCCCGAGCGGGACCGTTGTCGCGCCATGCTCACGCGGGATGGGGCGGTCATCGAGGTCTCCGCGCCTGACGAGCAAGCTCGTCGATCACCATGATGCGAACTCTCTTCACCGGCACTGCCTACGTCGCCGCAGTCTTCGCTGCGGGCTTCGTGCTGGGCGTGCTGCGCACGCTGGTCCTGGTGCCGCTGTGGGGCGAGCTGGCGGCGGTGCTGGTGGAACTGCCGCTGATCCTGACCATCGCCTGGCTGGTCTGCACACGCATCCTGCGGCGCTGGCCGCTATTGCCCCCTTCGGCGGTGCGGATGGGTGCCATCGCCTTCCTGCTGCTGATGCTGGCCGAGGCCGCTCTGTCGACGCTGCTGGCCGGGCGCAGCCTGGCGGAACACCTGGCGCTGTACTCACAGTTGCCGCACCAGGTGGGACTGGCGGGGCAACTGGCCTTCGCGTTGTTCCCCTGGGTTCAGGCGCGGCGTTCACGGATGCCGCCGGGCTGAGCGCAGCGTCGACTTCCGAGCGATGCCGGGCCGAGCCGGTGCCCGGGCGCGGGGACGCGGGGGTCGACGGAGTCGGCCTCACGCCCGAACGCGAGGCCGATCCGTCATCGGCACCATGCGAACGCCGTGAGGCTCACTCGTGAGCGAGTTCCCAGCGCTCGGGCGAGCGCCACAACCGCGAGCGCAACAGTTCGCGCTCGAAGACGAACTCCTTGGGGAGGCGGTCGAAGAAGCGGTCGAACAGCTCCTCGTGCTGTTGCGCTTCGTGGTTGCCGGCGCTGCGGCTCACCGACATCAGCTCGTAGAAGGTGTCGTTCTTGAAGTCCAGGCCCTTCCACTCGATGTCGTCGTGGCGCGGCATCCAGCCGTACGGGCTCTCGACCGCGAAGCCGCGGCCCTGAACGCGGTCGACGATCCACTTCAGCACGCGCATGTTCTCGCCGAAGCCCGGCCACAGGAACTTGCCGTTGTCGTCCTTGCGGAACCAGTTGACGCGGAAGATGCGCGGCGGGTTCGCCACGCGGCGGCCGATGTTGAGCCAGTGCGTGAAGTAGTCGGCCATGTTGTAGCCACAGAACGGCAGCATCGCCATCGGATCGCGGCGCATCGCGGCCTGGCCGATCGCTGCCGCGGTGGCCTCGGATCCCATCGTCGCCGCCAGGTACACGCCATGCGCCCAGTTGAAGGCCTGGAACACGAGCGGCAGGTCCTTGCTCCTGCGGCCGCCGAAGACGAACGCAGAGATCGGCACGCCCTGCGGGTTCTCCCATTCGGGGTCGATGCTGGGGCACTGGCGCGCCGGCGCGGTGAAGCGCGCGTTCGGGTGCGCGGCGGGGCGGCCGCAGCCGGGATTCCAGTCCTCGCCCTTCCAGTCGATCACGTGCGCCGGAGGATCGCCGTCCATGCCCTCCCACCACACGTCGCCGTCGTCGGTGAGCGCGACGTTGGTGAAGATCGTGTTGGCCTTCACCGACGCCATCGCGTTCGGGTTCGACGACATGTTGGTGCCTGGCGCGACGCCGAAGAAGCCCGACTCGGGGTTGATCGCGCGCAGCCGGCCGTCGGGCGCCTTCTTGATCCACGCGATGTCGTCACCCACCGTCAGCACCTTCCAGCCTTCGAAGCCCTTGGGCGGCACCAGCATCGCGAGATTGGTCTTGCCGCAGGCGCTCGGGAACGCGGCGCCAAGGTAGGTCTTCTCGCCCGACGGCGCCTGGACGCCCATGATCAGCATGTGCTCGGCGAGCCAGCCCTCGTCGCGCGCCATCACCGACGCGATGCGCAGCGCCAGGCACTTCTTGCCGAGCAGCGCATTGCCGCCGTAGCCCGACCCGTACGACCAGATCTGGTGGGTCTCGGGGAAGTGCACGATGTACTTGCGCGCGACGTCGCCCTCGCACGGCCACGACACGTCCTGCTGCCCCGGGGCGAGCGGCGCGCCCACCGAATGCACGCAGGGGATGAAGGCGCCGTCGCTGCCGAGCGCCTCGAGCACCTTGGCGCCGCTGCGCGTCATGATCGCCATGTTGACCACCACGTACGGGCTGTCGGTGATCTCGACGCCGATCTTGGCGATCGGCGAGCCGATCGGGCCCATGCTGAACGGGATCACGTACATCGTGCGCCCGCGCATGCAGCCGTCGAACAGGCCCTTCAGCGTCGCACGCATCTCGGCCGGCGGCGCCCAGTTGTTGGTGGGGCCGGCGTCGTCCTTGCTGGCCGAGCAGATGAAGGTACGCTCCTCGACGCGCGCGACGTCCGACGGGTGCGAGCGCGCCAGGAAGCAGTTCGGCCGCTTCGCGGGGTTGAGCCTGATGAAGGTGCCCCCCTTGACGAGCAGTTCGCACATCTCGTCGTATTCGCGCTGCGAGCCGTCGCACCAGTACACCTGGTCGGGCTTGCAGAGTGATGCGATCTGCTCGATCCAGGCGCGAAGCCCGGCGTGTTGCGTGGGGGGTTCTGTTCGGGCGGTGTTGACGCTCATGTCGCAGTCCTCTCCTGGAGATTGGGAGTCCGGGCCTGGGCAGGCAGTTGTCCGGTCACTGATATTTCACCGCACCGGGCGGAAGTCCACTTGACGAGGAACAACAGAACCCTGCCCCTCCGCGCCGCGGCAGGAGCGGTCAAACCCGCCCTCCGGATCCGACCTGCTGACCGTCGTCGTGGCGGGTCGTGGCTGTTGGGCTCGGGCGCCTGCCGCGCACGCGAGCGGCCCCGCGGGACAAGACCGGACACGAAACAGGGAGAAACGCGCAGGCTCCCGGGTCAGCCGCGGGTGACGAACTCGGCCTGCACGCGACGCCAAGCCGCGGCCGCGACGACCGCCTCCTCGATGAACTGGGTCAGCGACTGGCCCTCGCACCAGACAGCTTCGACTTGGGCGCTGACCTCGGGTCTAACGCGAATCGGAGGAAAGGTGGCAGGGCGTATTCGCACAATGTGTAGCCAACGTGCTACGCGCAGACTGTCATTGGCGCGTTCCCCAGGCCGGCACCGTGACCCGAAGGCCGCGCCGATCGGAGAACGAGAACACCAACGGACAGATGGAAGCCCGACCACCACGACGGGCTGCTCCTGCAGCGCCAGCTCCGCCGGTGGCCGGAGCGGGATCTGCGATGCGCTGAAAGGTTCGCGGACTTCCGGTGCGCGACACTAGCCCCGGCGCACCTTGATCGTGTAGTCCCCCAGACCGCTGGCCCGGTTGTAATGGCGCACCTGCACCCAGTAGTCGCCGGGCAGGAGGTCGGCCGCGATGCGGGCATTGCTGCCCAGGCCGGAGTCGTCGTCCTCGGCGATCAGAGCGGTGGGGCTGTCGGGGCCGAAGAGCTTCATCACCATATCGGTGGGGCCGCGCGTATCGACGATGTGCTTGCCGGTGGTCTTCGCGGTGAAGCGGAACAGGTCTTCCTCGCCCAACTTGCCGATGGCGGCCGCCGTGCGCCGGCGCGCGCCCACCTCCAGCGGCGTGGCGATGTCGACGGTGGGGCCCTTGCCCGGGTACATCTTCGCGCCGGCGATGAACTGCTTGTCCATCGCCGACAGCACCTCGTTGGCCTCGGTGCCGACGCCATTGGTCGTCCATGCGGCCGGGAAGAAGTACAGCATGATCGATGCCGGGTCGAATTTCGTGCTGTTCACCTGGTCGGCGCGGTAACGGGCCAGGATGTTGCGATGCCGGGTCGAATTTGGTGCTGTTCACCTGGTCGGCGCGGTAGCGGGCCAGGATGTTGTGGCGCGTGGTCTGTTCGTCCCAGAAATTGGGCGAGCCGGCCATCTCGCGGATCACCACCGCCTCGTTCCACTGCAGGCCCCCGGCCGGGTTCTGGTGTTCGTGCGCCAGACCGATGGCGTGGCCGAATTCGTGCGCCGCGGTGCCGCCGTCCATGAAGCCCAGGTTCATGGTGGCCTCGTTG
>JALORV010000286.1 GCA_025458735.1 Burkholderiaceae bacterium
GCCCACAGGCCGTCGCTGGCCAGCAGGAAGACGTCACCCTCGCGCAGTGCTTCGTCCTCGCCGATCTCGACCTTCGGCTTCTTGTTGATGCCCAGCGCGCTGACGAGGATGTTCTTGTAGCGGCTGGCGGCGAGCTCCGCGTCCTCGTAACGGCCCTCGAGGCGCAGCTGCTCGGCGTAGGTATGGTCCTCGGTCCGGTGCAGCAGGCGGCCGCCGCGGAAGAAATACAGGCGGCTGTCCCCGGCATGGGCCCAGATCGCCGTGTTCTTGCGGATGATCAGCGCGCACAGCGTGGCATGCGGTTCCTTCTCGGAGGCGATTGCCGTCAGCCGGATGACGGTGTGCGCTTCGGCTGCCAGGTGCAGCAGCATGTCGCGGAACGTCGAGTCGCGTTCCGTCATGTCCTTGAAGAGGTTTTCGGCGGTGCTGACGACCTGGTCGGCGGCCATCCGACCGCCTGTCCGCCCGCCCATGCCGTCTGCGACGATCGCGAGCATGGCGCCGGGATTGCGCGGGCTCGTGATGATCGCCACGCGGTCCTGTTGCTCCTGCCGGTCGCCGATGTGCTGGGCGACGCAGACGTTGACTTTGAAGCTCGTCACGCGGATGAAATGGACTTTGCAAGGAGTCTATCATCGGGCCTGCAGTGATTTCCCAAGCGCGCTGGACCGCGCACTTTCGGGCCCAGTTTCACCGTTTGCGGCCATGGAACAGGACGAGATCAAGCGACGCATCATCGAGCTGCAGATCGAGCATCGTGATCTCGACGAGGCGATCGAACGGCTGGCGCATCAGCCGGGCGTCGATGAGCTGGCGCTGCGGCGGATGAAGAAACGCAAGCTGCAGATCAAGGACTCGGTGCGGCTGCTTGAAATGCAGCTGGTGCCCGACATTCCTGCGTGAGCCGCACGGCCGCGGCCGCTGCGCCAGACGACACCGCCGAACGGGTCGAGGCCGCCTTCGCGGCCGAGGGCGCGCTCGCCCGCGCGGTGCCGGGCTTCGTGCCGCGGCCATCGCAGTCCGACATGGCGGCCTCGATCCTGGCCGCCATCCGCGACGGCGGCACGCTGGTTGCCGAAGCCGGCACCGGTACCGGCAAGACCTTCGCGTATCTCGTGCCGGCGCTGCTTGCCGGCGGCAAGGTGCTGGTGTCCACCGGCACCAAGCCGCTGCAGGATCAGCTCTATCGCAAGGACCTGCCCGCGGTGCTCAGGGCGCTGCAGATCAACGCCAGCGTGGCGCTGCTCAAGGGGCGCGCCAACTATGTGTGCCGGCACCGGCTGGCGCGCGCTGAAGCGGAATCGCTGGTGGCCACGCGCGAGGATGCCTACCACCTGCGCGCGGTCGTGCGCTTCGCCCAGCAGACGGCGAGCGGTGACCGCGCGGAGGCTGCGGAAGTGCCGGAGACCGCCGCCATCTGGCCGCTGGTGACATCCACCCGCGACAACTGCCTCGGCGCCGAGTGCCCGCGCTACTCGGACTGCTTCGTCTTCAAGGCGCGCCGCGAGGCGCAGGCTGCCGATGTGGTGGTGGTCAACCATCACCTCTTCCTCGCCGACCTCGCGCTGCGTGACGATGCGATCCGCGACTTCCTGCCGACCGTCGATACCGTCATCCTCGACGAGGCGCACCAGGTGCCCGAAGTGGCGGCCGACTTCTTCGGCAGCACGCTGTCGCTGGCGCAGTGGCTCGAACTGGCGCGCGATGGCCGTGCGCTCGGCCTGTCGCGCGCAGCCGACGGCGCATCCTGGACCGTGCTCACGGCGCGACTCGACAAAGCGGTTCGCGACCTGCGCCTCACGCTCGGCGAAATCGGGCTGCCGGCCGGCTCGCGCACGCCGCTGGGGCGGCTGCCGCGCGATCCCCGCCTGGGCGAAGCGCTGCAGCAGCTCGATGCCGATGCCGCCGAACTGGCGCGCGCCGTGGAAATCAACCGTGGACGCGATCCGGAGCTCGACCTGCTCGGACCTCGCATCGCGACGCTGCGCCGGGAAATGGACCAGTGGGTGCAGGCCATGCACGAGGATCACGCTGCCCGTGCTGTCGACGCCGTCGACGCCGCTGGCGGTGAGGGGGCGCCGGAGCTGCCCGCCGATGCCGCAGTGCGCTGGATATCGGTGACTGCGCACGGCGCGCAGTTCCACCGCACGCCGCTCGCCGTCGGACAGCTGCTGGCGCGCGCGCGCGCGGCGCAGCCGCAGGCGTGGATCCTGACCTCGGCCACGCTCACCACCGGCGGGCGCTTCGATCACTACCTGGCCGACCTCGGCATCGAGGCCCGCACGGCGCGCTGGGACAGTCCGTTCGACTTCGGGCGGCAGGCGCTGCTGTACCTGCCGCAGGCGATGCCCTCGCCGGCCGACGCGCGCTTTGCCGAGCGTGTCGCGGAGACCGCGTGGCCGCTGCTGCGCGCCAATGGCGGGCGCGGCTTCGTGCTGTGCACCACGCTGCGCGCGGTCGACCGAGTGGCCGCGCGCCTGCAGCAGCTGATGCAGCGGGATGGCACCGAGCTGCCGCTGCTGGTGCAGGGCGAGCGCAGTCGCCGTGCGCTGATCGATGGCTTCCGTGCGGCCGGCAATGCGGTGCTGGTCGGCAGCGTCAGCTTCTGGGAGGGCATCGACATCCGCGGCGATGCGCTGTCGCTGGTGGTGATCGACAAGCTGCCGTTCGCGCCGCCGGACGATCCGATCGTCGAGGCCCGCATTCGCTGGCTGCGCGCAGCGGGCCGCAACCCTTTCAACGAGTATCAGCTGCCGGCAGCGGTGATGCTGCTCAAGCAGGGTGCCGGCCGACTGATCCGCGACGAGCACGACCGCGGCGTGCTGATGATCCTCGACGACCGCGTGCTCACCAAGTCCTACGGCCGCACCGTGCTCGCCAGCCTGCCGCCGTTCGCGCGTACGCGCAGCGAGGAGGAGGCCGTCGCTTTCCTGACCCGGCGTCGGCCCGCCGCCGGCCCGGGCGGGGCGGGTGAGGATGGGACTGGGCTCAGTACGGCCATCACCTGCGACTGTCGGCGCCGGGCAACTGAGCCTGAACGCGCGCCGAATCGAGCAT
>JALORV010000287.1 GCA_025458735.1 Burkholderiaceae bacterium
GCGCGCATCCTCGATGCGAGCCTGCGCAACCAGCTGCTGGTGATCGACGACGGGCGCCTGGTCGGTGCCCTGCACATGCACGACCTCACCAGCGCCAAGGTGCTGTGACCTTGAACGACGCCAGCCGTCCGCCATCCGAAGCAACGCGAACCGCGGCCGACGCGCTGGCGCGCGCGCGCCAGGTCGCGCTGCTGGTGTGCGATGTCGACGGCGTGCTGACCGACGGGCGGCTTTACTACGGACCGCAGGGCGAGGTGCTGAAGGTGTTCGATGTGCGCGATGGTCATGGCATCCGCATGCTGGCGGCGCATGGCATCGAGGTGGCGGTGCTGTCGGCGCGCTCCTCGCCGATCGTGGCGCAGCGGGCGCGTGAACTCGGCATCGAGCGCGTGCTGCAGGGCCGGGGCGACAAGGCGGAAGGCTTGCGCGAACTGCTCGCCGCGACGCAGGTCGCTGCCGAGCGGGCGGCGTACATCGGCGACGACTTTCCGGACCTGCCGGCACTGCGGCTTGCCGGCTTCGCTGCGACGGTGGCCGATGCGCGCGACGAAGTCAAGGCAGCTGCGCACTGGGTCGCGCCGCAGCCCGGCGGTCACGCCGCGGTGCGGGCCCTGGCCGAATTCATCCTGCGCGCGCAGGGTGCGGACCCCGCGGCAATGGTGCAGGGATGAAGCGAACGCCGGCAGCGAGTCCCCATGCGTGACCGCATCACCGCCATAGTCGCCGTCCTGCTGCTCGCGCTGCTTGCCGGTTCGAGCTACTGGTTCTCGCAGACGACACGGCTCGGCGCACTCGCCGGCCCGGTCTCGCGCGAGGGCCCGGACATCGTCGTCGACGGGGCCACGCTGACCCAGTTCGACGCCGAGGGCCGCGCCACCAACAAGCTGATCGGCGATCGCGTCATGCACTTCCCGAGCGACGATCGGGTCGAGGTGCTGCGCCCGCGCATGGTCAGTCTGCGCGCCGACCAGCCGCAGGTCGACGCCCGCGCCAACCATGCGCGCGTCGAGGACAGCGGCGCCCGCGTGCTGCTGAGCGGCGACGTCACGCTGATCCGCACCGCGGGCAAGGCGGGCGAGCCGGCGATGCGGATGACCACCGAGCGGCTGGTGGCGCTGCCGGATCTCGAACAGTTTTCGACCGATGCGCCGGTCACGATCGAACGCGGCGGCTCGAGCATCAGCGCGGTCGGCATGGACTACGACAACCTGAAGCGCACCGTGAAGTTCCGCTCGCAGGTGCGCGGCACGGTCGAGCCGGCTGCCGCAACCACCGGGACGGCCCCACGATGACGATCCAGCCCAAACCCGCAATGCTCGCAGCCGCGCTGCTCGCCGCGGCGCTGCCGGCCGGCAGCGCGCGCGCCGAGAAGGCCGACCGCGACAAGCCGCTCGTCTACGAGGCGGCGAGTGGCGAGTGCGATGACCTGCAGCAGGTCTGCGTGCTGGTCGGCGACGTGGTACTGGTCAAGGGTTCGCTGCGGGCGACCGGCGACCGGGTGCAGATCCGCAAGGACCCGGAGGGCTACCAGTACGGCGTGATCCAGGGCGCCCCCGGCCGGCCCGCGACCTTCCGGCAACGCCGCGATCCAACCCAGCCCGGGGTCGAGGAGACCATCGAAGGCACGGCCGAGCGCATCGAGTACGACGAGAAGGCCGATACCGTGAAGCTCATCTCGCGCGCCCGCGTGCGGCTGCTGGCCAACGAGGTCCAGCGCGACGAGCTGAGCGGCGACGCGATCACCTACGACCAGCGCAACGCGAAGTACTACGTCACGGGGGGCAAGGCGTCCGGCGATCAGAACAATCCCGACGGCCGGGTGCGCGGGACGATCGCGCCGCGAGGCTCCGCAGCGCCGGGCGGCGCTGCGCCGCTGAAACCGGCCGGCCAGATTGCCAACCCGCGCCGGGACTGAGCGCGAGCAGACGTTGCAGGCTGCCATGCCAACTGCTTCCCCCGCTCTGTCCGCCGGCACTGCGCGCAGCACGCTCGCGGTCGAGAACCTGCAGAAGCGCTACGGCAGCCGTGCGGTGGTCAAGGACGTGTCGCTGTCGGTGGAAAGCGGCGAAGTGGTCGGCCTGCTGGGTCCCAACGGCGCCGGCAAGACCACCTGCTTCTACATGGTGGTCGGCCTGGTCCCGCTCGACGCCGGCGACATCCTCGTCGACGGCAGGTCGATCTCGCATCTGCCGATCCACCGGCGCGCGCGGCTGGGGCTTTCCTACCTGCCGCAGGAGGCGTCCGTGTTCCGCAAGCTGACGGTCGAGGAGAACGTGCGCGCGGTGCTCGAGCTGCAGGTGGGCGACGACCGCAGGCCACTGCCGCGCGATGCCATCGATGCGCGCCTGACCGAGCTGCTGGACGATCTGCAGATCGCACACCTGCGCACCAATACCGCGCTGTCGCTGTCGGGCGGCGAAAGGCGTCGCGTCGAGATCGCCCGCGCGCTGGCGGCACGGCCACGCTTCATCCTGCTCGACGAGCCCTTCGCCGGCGTCGATCCGATTGCCGTGCTGGAGATCCAGCGCATCGTGCGCTTCCTGAAGGAACGCGGCATCGGCGTGCTCATCACCGACCACAACGTGCGCGAGACGCTCGGCATCTGCGACCACGCCTACATCATCAACGAAGGCGTCGTGCTGGCGGCCGGCCGGCCCGACGAGATCGTCGGTAACGAGACCGTGCGCCGCGTCTACCTCGGCGAGCACTTCCGGATGTAGCGGCCGTCGCCATGAAACCCTCGCTGCAGCTCCGCCTGTCGCAGCATCTGGCGCTGACGCCGCAACTGCAGCAGTCGATCCGCCTGCTGCAGCTGTCGACGCTCGAACTCAACCAGGAGATCGAGCAGGCAATGGCGGACAACCCGCTGCTCGAGCGCGACGACGACCCGCTGGCGGGCACGCTCCGCCTGCGTTCCGACGGCGGCATCGAGGCCGCCGCGCCGCCTTCGTCCACCGCCGAAGGCAGCGGGCCGGCGGAGAAGCCCGCCCGGACGACGACGACGCCGGAGCGATGGACTGGGCGTCGACCCGACCGTGCCTGCGCGAGCATCTGCGCAGCCAGCTGACCTGCACGCAGGCGAGCACGCGCGACCGCGCACTGATCAATCTGATGATCGATGCCCTCGACGACGACGGCTACCTGTCGCAGCCGCCCGAGGAACTGC
>JALORV010000288.1 GCA_025458735.1 Burkholderiaceae bacterium
GCTGGCGGTAGATCGGTTGACTGTCGTTCCAGTGTGAGTCCATGCGGCCTGGCGGCACGGTGCTGCGCTGCTCTACTGTAGCAGAACACCTGCAGCGGCGACTCGTGTCAGTCGATCGCAGCCAGGGCGCAGGACGCGGCCACATCGAGGACCGCTGGCGTGATGGCCTGTTGCGCCAACGGCCTCGATGCAACCGACATTCCGGCGTAGATCCAGACGGCTGATGCAAGGAGGACCGCCAAGAACCTGCTTCCCGCGCGCATTGTCTCTTCCCCTGAGTCTGTCCCATCACTCGACTAGATGGTGTTGTAGTTAACTACAACACTATCACGATTACAAGCCCTCTTTGCATCTGGTCGCGCGGGACCGTGGCAGACCCTTACCCGGGGTCCCGGGCGGCGGCTGATAACATTGGATGTTCGGCAAAACCAGCGGAGACACTCCATGAAGACCCCTGTCAACGTCGCGATCACCGGCGGGGCGGGCCAGATCGGCTACGCCCTCGCCTTCCGGGTGGCCTCCGGCCAGATGCTCGGCCCGGACCAGCCCGTCAACCTGCACCTGCTCGAGATCACGCCGGCGCTCGGCGCGCTGCAGGGCGTCGTGATGGAGCTGAACGATTGCGCGTTCCCGACACTGAACAGGATCGTCGCGACGGATGACGCGAAGGTCGCGTTCAAGGACTGCCACTGCGCATTACTGGTGGGCGCGCGGCCGCGCGGCCCGGGCATGGAGCGCAAGGACCTGCTGCTCGCCAACGCGCAGATTTTCTCGGCTCAGGGCAAGGCCCTCGATGCGGTCGCCGACCGCAACGTGCGCGTGCTCGTGGTCGGCAACCCGGCCAATACCAATTCGCTGATCGCGATGAAGAACGCGCCGGGCCTGAATCCGCGCAATTTCACGGCCATGGTGCGCCTCGACCACAACCGCGCGCTGTCGCAGCTCGCGGAGAAGACCGGCACCCACGTCAACGACCTGCGCAAGGTCATCATCTGGGGCAACCACTCCGCAACGCAGTATCCCGACCTGCACCACGCCATGGTCGGCGGCAAGCCGGCACTCTCGATGGTGGACGAAGCCTGGTACAGGGAACAGTTCATCCCGATCGTGCAGCAGCGCGGCGCGGCGATCATCAAGGCGCGCGGCGCTTCGTCGGCGGCCTCGGCGGCCTCGTCGGCGATCGACCACATCCGCGACTGGGTGCTGGGCACGCCCGCGGGAGACTGGGTCAGCATGGCCGTGCCCTCCGATGGCAGTTACGGCATCCCGGCCGGCGTGATTTACGGCTACCCGGTCACCTGCAGCAACGGCGACTACCAGATCGTGCAAGGCCTCGCGGTGAATGATTTCAGCCGCGGCCGGATGGACGCGACCTACAAGGAACTGACCGAAGAGCGCGACGGAGTGAAGGAGCTCCTGTAGCGATCAACCCGCTCGGGTGCGAGGAACGGCGGCCTTGGAGCCGCCGTTTTTCGTCGTGCTCGAGTCAATCATTGACAGCAAAAGAATGATCGTTCATTCTCACTTGGGTCAATTCCCTCCAGGCGCCGGCCGCTGCGTCTGCACACCACGCATCGAGGCCCTATGTCATCGCCCAGACCCGCGAGTCGCCGAACTGTTCTCGGCTTACTGGCATCCGCGAGCCTCGTCGCCGCCTGCGGCGGCGAGCCCGCACCGCTGCAGGATCCCGGCGCCGTCCCCGTCACCGTCGTGACTTTGGCGCCGCAGACCGTCACGCTGATCCGCGAGTTGCCGGGCCGCACCCACGCGTTTCTCGTCGCCGAGGTGCGGCCGCAGGTGGACGGCATCGTCAAGGAACGCCTGTACACGGAGGGCGCCACGGTCGCGGCCGGCCAGCCGCTTTACCAGCTCGACGATGCGACCTACCGGGCCGAGCATGCGAGCGCCAAGGCAGCGCTCGCGCGCGCCGAGGCCACGCTGAACACTGCCCGCCTCAATGCGCGCCGATCTGCGGAACTCGTCGCGATCAACGCCGTAAGCAAGCAGGAGGATGAGAACGCCGTCGCCGCACTCAAGCAGGCCGAGGCGGACGTCGCGGCCGCACAGGCCGCCCTGCAGCGCGCCGGCGTCGTGCTCGGCTATGCGCGCATCACCTCGCCCATCACCGGGCGGATCGGCAAGTCGTCGGTCACGCAGGGCGCGCTCGTGACGGCGAACCAGGCCGCTCCGCTCGCGACGGTCCAGCAGCTCGATCCGGTCTATGTCGATCTCGCGCAATCGAGCGCTGAGTTCCTGGAACTGCGCAGGAGCATCTCGGCCGGCCGCCTCGAAGGCGCCGGCGACCTGCCCGTCAGGATCCTGCTCGAGGACGGCACGCCGCACGCGCAGGACGGCAAGCTCGCGTTCTCCGACGTGACGGTCGATCCGGGCACGGGCAGCGTGGCGCTGCGCGTCGTGGTGCCGAATCCGCAGAACGTACTGCTGCCGGGGATGTTCGTCCGCGCGCTGGTCGGCAGCGGCGTGCGCGAGAACGCGATCCTCGTGCCGCAGCAGGGCATCGCCCGCGATCCAAAGGGCGACACCAGCGCGCTGGTGGTCGGCGCGGACGGCACGGCCGAGGTGCGCCTGGTGAAGGTGAGCGTGGCGATCGACGACAAATGGCTGGTCGAGGACGGTCTCGCGGCCGGCGACAAGGTCATCGTGGAAGGCCTGCAGAAGATCCGGCCGGGCGCGCCCGTGACGGCAGCGGAAGCCGGGGCCCCGGCGCCGGACGTCCAGCCGGCGCCGCCACAGCAGTAGGCCGAGGCACGCATGTCACGTTTCTTCATCGACCGGCCGATCTTCGCCTGGGTCATCGCGATCATCATCATGCTCGCGGGCGGCCTCGCGATCACGCAGCTGCCGATCTCGATGTATCCGGACATCGCGCCGCCCTCGGTGACGATCAACGCGAACTATCCCGGCGCGTCGGCGCAGGTCGTCGAGGACTCGGTGACGCAGATCATCGAGCAGAAC
>JALORV010000289.1 GCA_025458735.1 Burkholderiaceae bacterium
GCCAGGTCGAGTGCCAGCTGACCGAAGACCTGGGGCTTGAAGTAACGGTGCACGTACAGCGCAAGGCCGGCGAACAGTGCCGAGGCCACGAAGTAGCCCAGCGCCAGCAGCACGGCGGACTGCAGGCCGCCCGAGCCGCCGGCCGCGCGGAAGCCAAAGGCGGCGGCGCCGAGGACCAGCGCGCTTGCCACGATCACACGCGTGGTCGCGAAGTACTCCAGCGTCCGCCACGGCGCATCGTCAGCGACGGTGGCCGCGCGCTCACCCACCGGCGCTTCGAGCTCGGACATCGGCGCCGGTCAGCGCACCGCACCGCGCTGGCGGTGCTCTTCGCTGCAGAAGAAGCGCTCGCCGGCCGGCAGGGCGTCGGTCCGCGGCAGGTGCAGCCCGCAGTGCGCGCAGCTCACCATGGCCTCGGGCGCGGCGGCATCGCGCGTCTGCAGCGGCCCCTGCTCCGAGCGCCCGGACGCGCGGCGCAGCCACTGCCAGCCCACATAGGCCGCGATGGCCATCAGCGCAAAGAAAAGAATGCGTCCCATCAGACTCTTCCCAGCAGGACCTCGAGAACAAAGCGCGACCCGACATAGGCGAGCATCAGCATCGCGAAACCGATCAAAGTCCAGCGCAGCGCCGTGCGGCCGCGCCAGCCGAAGAAGACGCGGCCTGCCAGCAGACCGCCGAACACCAGCCAGGCCGCGATCGTGAACACCGACTTGTGGTCGAAGCGAAGCGGCCGGCCGAAGGTCTGCTCCGAGAAGAAGACACCACTGGCCAGCGTGGCCGTCAGCAGCGCAAAGCCGGCCGTGATCAGCCGGAACAGCACCGTCTCCATCGCGAGCAGTGGCGGCAGCCGGTCCAGAAAGCGCGCCATCGGCGTGCGCTCGACCCGGGCATCGCCGTGCAGCCGGCGGTCCATGGTGGCCATCAGCAGCGCCTGCATGGCAGCAATGGTGAGCAGGCTGTAGGCCAGAATGGCCAGCACGAGGTGCAGGCGGAACACGATCGACGCCGTAGCCGGCCCGACGATGGAGCCGGGAAAGATCTCCGGCAGGCCAGAGGCCACCGCAGCCAGTGGCAGCACCAGCAGCAGCAGTCCGCGCGATGCCGAGAAGTAGCTCTCCGCCCAGACGATCAGAACCGTCAGCCACAGCGTGGCCGACAGGGCGTGCGCGAATCCGAAATGAAACTGCGCCGGGCCGATGATGGCCTGCCACAGCAGCACCCCATGCAGGCCGAAGGCCACCGCCAGCACGGCGCTCGGCCAGGCCGGCAGTCGTTCGGAAGTGCTGCTAAGGGTGCTCCATTCGCGCCAGGCCACGAGCAGATAGAGCGCGACGACGGCGCCGTACAATACGAGCCCTTCGAAGCGCGGTGGCATGAGGATTTATACCACGCGACTGCGCCGACATTCCCCTTCAAACCCATGCTGGAACAGCTCACTTCCAAGCTCTCGCGCGTCGTCAAGACGATGCGCGGCCAGGCACGTCTTACCGACGAGAACATGCAGGAAATGCTGCGCGAAGTACGCGTGGCCCTGCTTGAGGCGGACGTCGCACTGCCGGTCGTGCGCGACTTCATTGCGCGCATCCGCGAGCGCGCGCTCGGCGAGGAAGTGGTCGGCAGCCTTACCCCGGGCCAGGCACTGGTCGGTGTGGTCCAGCGCGAGCTGACCCAGCTCATCGGCGGTGACCAGCCAGAGATACAGGGCGAACTCAGCCTCGCCACGCAGCCGCCCGCGGTGATTCTGCTGGCCGGCCTGCAGGGCGCCGGCAAGACGACGACGGCCGGCAAGCTCGCGCGCTGGCTGCTGCAGGAGCGCAAGAAGAAGACGCTGCTCGTGTCGACCGACGTGTATCGGCCCGCGGCCATCGAGCAGCTGCGGCTGGTGGCCGATCAGGCGGGCGCCCAGTTTTTCCCGTCGGCCGTCGGGGATGCGCCGCTCGACATCGCCGCCCGCGCGCTCGAGCAGGCGCGGCGCCAGTTCTTCGATGTACTGATCGTCGACACCGCGGGGCGCCTGGCGATCGACGAGGCCATGATGCAGGAAGTCGCCGCACTCGAGCAGCGCCTGCAGCCGATCGAAACCCTGTTCGTGGTCGACGCGATGCAGGGCCAGGACGCCGTCAACACCGCGCGAGCCTTCGCCGATCGACTGCCGCTCACGGGCGTCATCCTGACCAAGCTCGATGGCGATTCGCGCGGTGGCGCAGCGCTGTCCGTGCGCCAGGTCACGGGCCGCCCGATCAAGTTCGTCGGTGTCGGCGAAAAGCTGACGGGCTTCGAGCGCTTCAATCCCGCCGGCATGGCCAGCCGCATTCTCGGCATGGGCGACATCCTCGCCCTCGTCGAGGACGTGAAGAAGGCCGTCGACACCGAGAGCGCGCAGAAATTCGCGCGCCGCATGCAGGCCGGCGAGCGCTTTGATCTCAACGACTTCCGCGAGCAGGTCGGCCAGATGCGCAAGATGGGCGGCATCGCCAGCCTGGTCGACAAGCTGCCCGCCCAGTTCGCGCAGGCTGCCAGCCAGGTCAATGCAGCCGACAGCGACCGTCAGGTGCGGCGCATCGAAGGCATCATCGCCTCGATGACGCCGGCCGAGCGCAGCAAGCCGGAACTGATCAAGGCCTCCCGCAAGCGGCGCATTGCAAGCGGAGCCGGCGTTCCGGTGCAGGAGGTCAATCGACTGCTCAGCCAGTTCGAGCAGATGCAGTCGATGATGAAACAGATGAAAAAAGGCGGTCTTGCGAAGATGATGCGCGGTCTGGGCGCCATGCGCTGCCCGGACTGCCAAAGCGCTAACGGCCGGCCGGCATCACACGCGCGGCACGACGGCGCCCACCGGGGCTGCCGGCGCCGGCGGTGCCTCGTAGTGCCAGCGGTTCTTCCAGGCCGCCAGCACGGCGTCCGGATAGGGCGCACGGCCCCGGCTGCCGTTGTAGCGTCCCAGCGCCATGAAAAGATCGCCGCGTTCGATGTCGAGATAGTGGCGCGCAGTATGACGCTGCCGTAGCGCAGATTGCTGCGCATCTCGAACAGCCGCCGCGGCTCGCCGTCGCCGATCACCCGCGTCCAAAATGGCATGACCTGCATGTAGCCGCGCGCTCCGGCAACGGACACGGCGTACTTGCGGAAATTGCTCTCGACCTGGATCAGGCCGAGCATCAGCTGACGGTCGAGGCCGGCGCGACCGGCCTCGTAGTCGAGCGTGCGCAGGAACTCCACCCGCGCGCCGTAGTCGCCGATCCGGCCCTTCAGTCGTTCGGACATCTCGCCCATCCAGGCGAGAAACGCCAATCGCTCTTCGATCGTCGCGAACTTTCGAACCGGCGGCCTGTCATCGGCAATCTGGCCGGCAAGTGCGAGCCGCACGGCATCGGCCATCGGCTCGTACTGCTGGGCGCCCGCACGGACCACTGACGGCAGCACGAGTGCGCCGGCAGCCAGCAGGACGCGGCGGCGATTGCGGTCGATCGCCGCGCTCACGACACCGCAATGCGCGCGCGGACCGTGGCGGCCGCTTCGCCAGGCGGCACCGCGGTTGTCTGCTGCGTGCGTCGATCGAAGACTTCCACAGCCCCTGACTTCAGGCCGCGCTCGCCCACGGTCACACGTTGCGGAATGCCGATCAGTTCCATCTCCGCAAACATGACGCCGGGACGCTCGTCGCGATCATCGAGCAGTACATCGATGCCGTCGGCCACCAGCTGCGCGTACAGCTGGTCGGCCGCCTCGCGCACCGCCTCCGACTTGCGATAGCCGACCGGCGTGATCACGACGGTGAACGGCGCGATCGCATCCGGCCAGACGATGCCGCGCTCGTCGTTGTTCTGCTCGATCGCCGCGCCCAGCAGGCGGGTGACGCCGATGCCATAGCAGCCCATCAGCATCGGCTTGGCGCGTCCATCCTCGTCGATGAACTCGAGCTTCATCGTCTCCGGATACGGCAGCCCGGCAAACACATGGCCCACCTCGATGCCGCGCTGGATCGCGAGTACGCCCGCGCCGTCGGGCGACGGATCGCCGGCGACGACATTGCGGACGTCGGCCACCAGCGGCTCGGGCAGGTCGCGTCCCCAGTTGACCCCGGTGTAGTGAAAGCCCGGCTCGTTGGCGCCGCTTACGAAGTCGCTCATGTTGGCCACCGTGCGGTCGGCAACGACGCGCACCGGCTTGCGCGTGCCGATCGGGCCGAGGTAGCCCGGCGGGCAACCGAAGTGCTCGACGATCTCGGCTTCGCTCGCGAAGCGGAACCCGTGGTCGAGTCCAGGCACCTTGCCAGCCTTGATCTCGTTGAGCTCGTGGTCTCCGCGCACCAGCACCAGCCAGATCTCGGCCGCCTGCGGAGCACCCCCGGAATCGCCGGCGCGGTCGACCGCCAGCACCACCGACTTCACCGTTCGGGCGAGCGGCAGGCCGAGCAGCGCGGCCACGTCCTCGCACTTCTCCTTGCCAGGCGTCGGCGCCTTGACCAGCGCTTCCGCCGGCGCGGCACGGGCGGCGAGCAGCGGCAACGCCTCGGCCATCTCGATGTTGGCCGCGTAATCCGATGTCGGGCAGTACGCGATCGCATCCTCGCCGGTATCGGCGATCACCTGGAATTCGTGACTCGCCTTGCCGCCGATGTTCCCGGTATCGGCAGCCACCGCGCGGAACGTGAGCCCCATGCGCTGGAAGATGCGCTGATAGGCGTCGTACATCGCTCGATAGCTCGCCATCGCGCCGGCCTCGTCGCGGTCGAACGAGTAGGCGTCCTTCATCGTGAACTCGCGTCCGCGCATCACCCCGAAGCGGGGCCGGCGCTCATCGCGGAACTTGGTCTGGATGTGATACAGGTTGAGCGGCAGCTGCTTGTAGCTGCGCACGATGTCGCGCACGATGTCGACCACCACTTCCTCGCTGGTCGGCTGCACGATGAAATCGCGCTCGTGCCGGTCCTTGACGCGCAGCAGCTCCGGACCCATTTTCTGCCAACGTCCCGACTCCATCCACAGCTCGGCCGGCTGGATCACCGGCATCAACAGTTCGACCGCGCCGGCGCGGTTCATCTCGTCCCGGACGATCGACTCGATCTTGCGGATAACCCGCAGGCCCATCGGCAGGTAGCTGTAGATGCCAGCCGCCAGCTTCCTGATCATGCCGGCGCGCAGCATCAGCGCATGGCTGACGACCTCGGCATCCGCCGGCGACTCTTTCAGCGTGGAAATCAGGAACTGGCTTGCGCGCATCGGAAGACCGAGGTTTTCTTCGCCGTATTCGACGTTGTGAGTGCGAGTGACCGACCCCTATAATCGGTCGCAGATTCTAAAGGTTCAGGGGTCGGCATGCTGGACAAGGACGGTTACCGCCCGAACGTCGGCATCATCCTGCTCAACAGTCGAAACGAGGTCTTCTGGGGTAAGCGCGTCAAGCAGCATTCATGGCAGTTCCCGCAGGGCGGCATCAAGCACGGTGAGTCGCCCGAGCAGGCGATGCTGCGCGAGCTTTGGGAAGAAGTCGGGCTGCGGCCGGAGCATGTGCGCATCGTCGGACGCACTCGCGACTGGCTGCGCTACGACGTGCCGGATCAGTGGATTCGCCGCGATCTGCGGGGCAACTACCGTGGCCAGAAGCAGATCTGGTTCCTGCTGCGGCTGACCGGGAGGGACTGCGACGTCAGCCTGCGCGCCACCACGCACCCGGAGTTCGACGCCTGGCGCTGGCACGACTACTGGGTCCCGCTGGAAACCGTGATCGAGTTCAAGCGCGACGTCTACCAGCAGGCGCTGCTCGAGTTGTCGCGCTTCGTGTTCAAACCCGGCCGGCCGCATCACAAGACGCCCCGTCAGGGAGGTGGAGCCGGCATGCG
>JALORV010000290.1 GCA_025458735.1 Burkholderiaceae bacterium
CCGGGCTCGCTGTCCGAGGCACTGGGTGCCGCCATCGAGGCGGTGACCGGACATGGCCCGGAGCTGTCGACCACGGGCGGCACCTCCGACGGCCGCTTCATCGCGACCTTCTGCCCGCAGGTGATCGAGTTCGGGCCGCCCAACGCGACCATCCACAAGATCGATGAGTGCATCGCGCTGGACGACCTCGAGCCCCTGAAGGAAATCTACCGCGGTACGCTCGAGCGACTGCTTCCTGCTGCAACTGCCGATCGCCGCCGATGACCACCCTGATCGATGCCCAGGCCAATCTGCGCACGCTGCGCGACGTGCTGCGCTATGCCGTCACGCGCTTCAACGAGGCGCAGCTTGCGTTCGGCCACGGCCAGGCTGACGCCTTCGAGGAGGCCGCGTTCATCGTGCTGCGGACGCTCAAGCTGCCGATCGAGCGGCTCGAGTTCTTCGCCGATGCGTACCTGACCCATGCCGAGATCCACGAGCTGCTGCAGGTGATCGACCGGCGGGTGAAGAAGCGCCTGCCCGCGGCCTACCTGCTGAACGAGGCCTGGCTGCGCGGCTACAAGTTCTATGTCGACGAGCGCGTGATCGTGCCGCGCTCCTTCATCGGCGAACTGCTCGACGAGGGCCTGGCCCCGTGGGTGCCGGACCCCGCCGAAGTGCGTGACGTGCTCGACATGTGCACCGGTTCGGGCTGCCTTGCCATCATGGCGGCCGACCAGTTCCCTCAGGCCAGCGTCGACGCCGCCGACATCTCCGCCGATGCGCTGCAGGTGGCGCGGCGCAACGTCGCCGACTATCACTTCGAGCAGCGCGTCAACCTCGTCAAGTCCGACCTGTTCGGCGCGCTCGGCACCAAGCGCTATGACCTGATCCTGTGCAACCCGCCGTACGTGACCGATGCGGCCATGGCGCGGCTGCCGGCCGAGTATGCGCAGGAGCCCCGGCTGGCGCTGGCAGGCGGCGTCGACGGCATGACGCTGGTGAAGACGCTGGTGCGGCAGGCGCGCGGCCATCTCAAGCGCGGCGGCTTGCTCGTCGTCGAAGTAGGTGACGGCCGCGCCGCCGCCGAGAAGGTCTTCAGCGATCTGCCGCTGACCTGGCTCACCACCAGCGCCGGCGACGACATGGTGTTCCTGGCGCGCCAGGAAGAGCTGCCCTAAGCCGCCGCGGCGCGGCTGCGGCGTCCCGCCGGGGCCGAGTGCCCAGTACCCAGTAGCCAGCACCCAGTACCCAGCAACCGCTGCCCTCGACTGTCCGATGCTGCGCCTTATCGACATCGCCCTCGCCCGCGGCATCCGCACGCTGTACCGCGGCGTATCGCTGACCGCAAGACCGGGCGAGCGTATCGGACTGGTCGGTGCCAACGGCAGCGGCAAGTCCACCCTGTTCGCCGCCATCCTCGGCGAGCTGTCTCTGGAGGCCGGCGTGCTGGAGGCGCCGCGCCCCGAGCGCATCGCGCACGTGGCGCAGGACATCGAGACCACAGCCCAGTCCGCCATCGACTACGTGCTCGCGGGCCACGCGCCGCTGATGGCGGCACGGGCCGAACTCGCAGCCGCCGAGCACGGTCACGACGAGATGGCGCTGGCGCATGCCCACGCGGCGCTTGCCGAGCTCAACGAGGGCGCGATCGTCGCGCAGGCCGCTGCCGTCATGCACGGGCTGGGATTCGCTGCCGCCGATAGCGCACGCGCCGTCAGCGCCTTCTCGGGGGGATGGCGCAACCGGCTGGCACTGGCCCGCGCGCTGCTGCGGCCGGCCGACCTGCTGCTGCTCGACGAGCCAACCAACCACCTGGACCTCGACTCCGTGGTCTGGCTGGAAGCCTGGCTGCGGCGCCAGCCGGCCACCGTGCTGGTGATCTCGCACGACCGCGAGTTCCTCGACCGCATCGCCGAGACCATCTGGCACGTCGATCTCGGCACGATCCGTCGCTATGCCGGCGACTACAGCGCCTTCGAGCTGGCGTGGCTCGAGCAGCAGAAGCAGCAGGATGCCGCCGCCCGCGCGTACGCCCGGACGGCCGCGCATCTGCAGAGCTTCGTCGACCGCTTCCGCGCCCAGGCGACCAAGGCGCGCCAGGCGCAGAGCCGGCTCAAGATGCTGGAACGGCTGACGGTGATCGAGCCGGCGCGCGCGCGCCGCGAGTGGCGTTTCGAGTTCCCGCAGCCGGCGCGCGTGCCGGAGCGGCTGCTCGACGCCGAGGACCTCGCGCTCGGCTACGGCGAGCGCATCGTGCTGTCCGGCATCACGCTCTCGGTGCGTGCCGGTGATCGCATCGGCGTGCTGGGCGTCAACGGTGCCGGCAAGTCGACGCTGGTCAAGGCCATCGCGCGCGAACTGGCGCCGCTGGCCGGCGAACTGCGGCGCGGCCAGGGCCTGGCGATCGGCTACTTCGCGCAGCATCAGCTCGACCAGCTGCGGCCGGACGAATCGCCGCTCGATCACCTGCGCCGCCTGGCGCTCGAGGCGCGACCCGACACGCGCGAGCAGGAACTGCGCGACTTCCTCGGCAATTACCGTTTCTCGGGTGAGCTGGCGACGGCTCCGCTCGGACCGATGTCCGGCGGAGAGAAGGCGCGCTGCGCACTGGCGCTGCTCGCCTGGCATCGCCCCAACCTGCTGCTGCTGGACGAGCCCACCAACCATCTCGACATGGAAACGCGCGAGGCGCTGACCATGGCGCTGTCGTCGTACGAGGGCGCACTGCTGCTGGTGTCGCACGATCGGCACCTGCTGCGCGCCACGTGCGACCAGCTGTGGCTGGTGCATGACGGCCGCGTCGCGCCATTCGACGGCGACCTCGATGACTATGGCGCCCTCGTGCTGGCGAGCCGCCGCGAGCGTGGCGAGGCCGCCGCCGCGTCCGATGGGCCCAACCGGCGCGAGCAGCGCAAGCAGGAAGCGGAAGCTCGCCAGCGCCTGGCGAGTTCGCGCCGGCCGCTGCAGAACCGGTTGCAGAAGCTCGAGGGCGA
>JALORV010000291.1 GCA_025458735.1 Burkholderiaceae bacterium
GGCCGCGACGAGATCGTGAGCCCGGTGCAGGCCGGTGACCGCGGCGCCGAGCTTTGCGAATACCGGTGTGACGAGGTCGACGTAGTCGTAGTGCGTGCGGGTGACCGCAGCATAGGGAATGAACAGAACCTCGCTGACAGAAGTCGGGAGGAACTCCCGCAGCCAGCCTTCGGCATGCTCCAGATAGCCCTTGCCGTCCGTGCTTGAATTGCTGAGAAGCAGCAGTCGCATCGCGCGCTCCTTGCGGGTTTTCGCCCGCCGGTGGACGCCTACTTCAGGCCTTCGCCGACCATCTTCCGCCTCACGAAGGCAATCTGCGTCTGCAGCGGCAGGTCCTTCGGGCAGACGTCATGACAACCCAGCAGCGACATGCAGCCGAAGACTCCGCTGTCGTCGCCGATCACTTCGTAGTAGTCCGCGTCGCTGCGGTCGTCGCGCGGATCGAGCCGGAAACGGGCGATCTTGTTGATGCCGACTGCGCCGATGAAGTCGTCGCGCATGCGCGCGGTGCCGCAGGCCGACACGCAGCAGCCGCACTCGATGCAGCGGTTGCCGGTGTTGACCGACAGGTCGCCGATCAGCTCGAACACCGGCAGCGGGGCCAGCGTGATCTCCGGGCCGACGTCCTTCGCCAGGGTGCGGCAGGCGAGGCCCGGACGGCCGTTGATGACCATCGCGCAGCTGCCGCAGATGCCGGCGCGGCAGACGAAGTCGAACTGCAGCGACGGGTCGAGCTTCTCGCGGATTTCCGAGAGCGCGATGAACAGCGTCATTCCGTCGGTCTGCTCCAGCTCGTAGGTCTGCAGGTGCGGAACGCTGCCCGGATCGGCGGGGTTGTAGCGCATCACATGGAACTTCAGCATTGTTCCGTTGCCCACCTTCCCGGCATCGCCGGTGCCAGCGCGCGGCACGACCTTGATCGTCTTCTCCATCGTCGCTGCCGTCATGCTGCCCTCCGTCCGGATGCCTGCATCGGCTCATCGATGCGCTCGTTGCGACCCCGCAGCCGCGGCGGCAGCAGCTGCTCGTACGGCATCAACGCCTGCTGGCGGGCGAAGCGATCGCTGATCTTCTCCTTGACCGCTTCCACCTCCGCGAGGCGCGCCGGCGTGTCCGGATGATCGACATAGTCCTTGGCACCATAGCCGCGCCAGCCGGGCGGCAGTTCCATTTTCCGTACGTCCAGTGGCTCGTAGGCGAGCGTGGGCAGCGTGTCGGTGTCACTCTTCCACGTCGCCAGCGTGCGCTTGAGCCACTCGGCGTCGTTGCGTCGCGGATGATCCTGGCGGAAGTGCGCGCCGCGGCTCTCGGTGCGCACCAGCGCACCATAGGCCACCGTCACGGCAAGCTTGAGCATCATCTGCGTGCGATAGGCGGTCACGAGCTCGGGGTTGACGCCCGGCGACCGTGAGCGCAGCCCGATGCTGCGACTGCGCACCAGCAGCTTCTGCAGTTCGTCGACGGCGGATTCCAGGTCTTCGCCGCGGCGGAAGATGCCCACCTTCGCTGTCATGATCTCCTGCATGCGCTGCTTGAGCGCGCTGGCGTCCTCGCTGCCGGTCGACAGCAGGATGCCGTTCAGCCGCGCCTGTTCGCGCTGCATGAACCACGTACGACTCCGGTCGGGATGTTGACGTCGTTCTCCGGCCGGTCGCAGAAGTCGGCGATGAACTCCCCGACGATCATGCCCGCCACCACGGTCTCCGCGACCGAGTTGCCGCCCAGCCGGTTGAAGCCGTGCATGTCCCAGCAGGCGGCCTCGCCGGCAGCGAACAGTCCCTTCAGCGCCGGGCTCTCGCCGGTGTGATTGGTGCGCACGCCGCCCATCGTGTAGTGCTGCGCCGGCCGCACCGGGATCATCTCGCGGGTCGGGTCGACCCCGAGGAAGTACTTGCAGATGTCGAAGACTTCGCGCAGGTTGCGATGGATGTGGGCATCGCCGAGCAGTGTGATGTCGAGCCAGATGTGCTCGCCGAAGCGCGACTTGACGCCCTTGCCCTTGGCGATGTGTTCTTCCATGCGGCGGCTGACGACGTCGCGGCTGGCGAGTTCCTTCTTCTCGGGCTCGTAGTCCGGCATGAAGCGGTGACCGTCGGCGTCCTTCAGCAGGCCGCCGTCGCCGCGGCAGCCTTCGGTGACCAGGATGCCGGCCGGGAAGATTCCCGTCGGGTGGAACTGCACCGCCTCCATGTTGCCCAGGGCAGCCACACCGGTCTCAAGCGCGATTGCATGGCCGATGCCTTCGCAGATCACCGCGTTGGTCGTCACGCGATAAAGACGACCCGCGCCGCCGGTGGCGATGGCCGTGGCCTTGGCCACGTAGGCCGTCAGTTCTCCGCTGATGAGGTTGCGCACCACCGCGCCGTAGCAGCGACCGGCGTCATGGATGAGCGCCAGCGCCTCCGTGCGCTCGTGAACGGGAATGGCCGCAGCGATCGTCTGGTCGCCGACCGCCTGCAGCATGGCGTGGCCGGTGCCGTCGGCGACATAGCAGGTGCGCCACTTCTTGGTGCCACCGAAGTCGCGCTGCGCAACGGTGCCATGCGCTTCGTCGCGTTCGGTGATGGTGACCCGCTGGCCGTTGATGACGACGGTGCGGTCGCCCTTGCGCACGCGGCTCCACGGCACGCCCCACGCTGCGAGCTCGCGCACCGCCTTATGCCGCCCTGCGCGGCCTTGCTGTGCGAACGCTTCGGCGGCACCAGCGACAGGATGATCGCGTTGTGCCCGCGACGCTTGGCGGCGATCGCCATGCGCAGGCCGGCCAGCCCGCCGCCGATCACCAGCACATCGGTATAGACGACGTTCACGGTTGCTTCTCCTTAAGCCAGAACGGCCACCACGCAGGCGGCGCGGCGGTGGGCGGCTCCTGCAGCCAGGCCGGCACGTAGCGCACGCCGGGGTTGAACCGATGCTCGTAACCGATCTTCATGTACGCGGCCAGGGTCGTGAGTCCCAGCACGATGAAGAACGCCGACAGCGCCCACTTGAGCTTCTTCAGCTTCCTGCGCGTGGCGTTGGGGTCCGGTCCATCGAACCACCCCCACTTGACCGCCAGCCGGTACAGGCCGATGCCGCCGTGCAGTTCGACCGCGAACAGCAGCACCAGGTAGAGCGGCCACCAGCGGCCGCTCCAGACCCGGTCGGCCGACTCGAAGGGGCCGATCAGCCCCGGGTGCATCATCATCTGGTACAGGTGCACCGACGCGAGGAAGAACATCGCGAAGCCGGTGACCACCTGCCACCACCACAGCGTGGTGTCCTCGTGATGCATCATCGACATGTGCGAGCGGTAGGCACGCACCTGCGCGTAGTTGATCGGAAACTTTCGCAGCGCAAGGCCGGCATGGGCGATGAACAGGATGAACACGGTCGCAACGACCACCGACACGATCCCCGGGTAGGCACGACCGAACAGGAAGTAGCCCTCGAACATCTTCGTGATGGCCCACATCGCGTCGTAGCCGAGCAGGATCGACGACACGAAGAACATGTGGACCCACATGAAGAGGCCCAGGATCAGGCCGCTCGCGCTCTGCGCGAAGTCGAGCCGTGCCGGCCAGCGGCTCTTTAGGGCACGACGCGGGATGGCTGCGCCCGGGAGGGCTGGGTGAGTGGCACTCATGGAGGTCTCCCGCCGGTTGGCGCGCTGCTGGCGCGTCGGATGGGGGCCATTGTTCTCGCCGAGGCGACCGCCGCATTGACAAGCGTCAACGGCGGGAAGCCGCATGGTGCAATGCGCAGTCACCATGCGATCGATCCCGGTTGACGGCGATCAACCGGCGCCGTCCATTCGACTGCCACGATGCGCCTCATTAATTAAGCGCCGCGCTTTGACGGCGCTGGGTCACAGACCCCGAGGGAGCGATGCTGCAGGTGCGCATTCACGGTCGTGGCGGCCAGGGCGTAGTGTCCGGCGCCGAGGTGCTCGCCGTCGCGGCCTTCCTCGAAGGTCGCCATGCCCAGGCCTTTCCCAGCTTCGGCTCTGAGCGCATGGGAGCGCCGGTGATGGCGTTCTGCCGCATCGACGACCGCCCGATCCGCCTGCGGGAGCCGGTCATGGAACCCGATGCGCTGATCGTGCAGGACCCCACGCTGCTGCACCAGGTCGATCTGTTCAACGGGCTTCGCGACAGCGGTGTCGTCCTGATCAACTCCACTCGCCCGGTCGAGGACATGGGGCTGGGCGGCCTGAGCGAACGGCTGCCGCAGGTTCGACTGGTGGCACTGGCGGCCACCGAGATCGCGATGCGCCACGTCGGGCGTCCCGTCCCGAACGTGCCGCTGCTGGCTGCCTTTGCGGCCGTCACCGGACTGTCCATGCTTAAGCAGATCGAGGGCTCGCGGGCGGTCGCCGAAGCCATCGCGCTGGCGCGCCCGCAGGTGATCTGCGCCTATCCGATCACGCCGCAGACGCACATCGTCGAAGGCCTCGGCGAGATGGTGAAGTCGGGCGAGCTCGGCGGCTGCGAATTCATCAACGTGGAGTCGGAGTTCGCCGCGCTGTCACTGGCGATCGGCGCGTCGGCGACCGGTGCCCGGACCTACACGGCGACCAGCAGCCAGGGGCTGCTCTTCATGGCCGAGGCGGTCTACAACGCCGCCGGGCTCGGCCTGCCGATCGTGATGACGATCGGTAACCGCGCGATCGGGGCGCCGATCAATATATGGAACGACCACTCGGACAGCATGTCGATGCGCGACTCCGGGTGGATCCAGCTGCACGCCGAGACCAACCAGGAGGCGCTCGACCTGCACATCCAGGCCTTCCGGCTGGCCGAGACGCTGTCGGTGCCGGTGATGGTCTGCATGGACGGCTTCATCCTGACGCACGCGGTGGAACGCGTCGACATGCCGACCCAGGTCGAGGTCGACAGCTACCTGCTGCCGTTCGAGCCGCGCCAGGTGCTCGATCCGCGCGAGCCGGTCAGCATGGGCGCGATGGTCGGACCGGAGGCCTTCACCGAAGTCCGCTATCTGGCGCATCACAAGCAGCTGCGCGCGCTCGAGCTGATACCTCAGCTGGCCGAGGAGTTCGAGCTGCGCTTCGGCCGCAGCGCGGGCGGCCTGCTGCGTACCTATCGAGCGGACGACGCCGAGACCATCGTGGTCGCGCTCGGCTCGGTCAATGGCACGGTGCAGGAAGTCGTCGATGCCATGCGCGCCGAGGGCGCGAGCATCGGGTCGGTGACGCTGACCGCGTTCCGTCCCTTCCCGCTCGACGCGCTGCGCGCCGCGATCGGCCACGCGAAGCGCGTCGTGGTGCTCGAGAAGAGCCTCGCGCTCGGCCTCGGCGGAATCCTGTCCGACGGCGTGCGCAAGGCGCTGTCGGGCATCCAGCTCAAGGGTTACACGGTGATCGCCGGGCTGGGCGGCCGCAGCATCACACGGGCGTCCCTGCGCAAGCTGTTCGAGGCGGCGCAGCGCGAGGAACTCGAAGCCGTCACCTTCCTCGACCTCAACACACCGGTGGTGGAGCGCGAACTGATCCGCGAACGGCTGCAGCGGCGCAGCGGGCCGACCGCCGAATCGGTGCTGCGCCAGCTCGGCACCGTCGCTTCGGGCATCGGCTAGGCCATGGACCTGCGCCAGCCCGTCAAGTTCTACCAGACCGGAACCTTCACGGTCGGCAATCGCCTGCTGGCTGAGAACGAGCGCAGCGTGCAGGCCAACATGCAGCGCACCAACTCGCTGAACTCCGGGCACCGTGCCTGCCAGGGCTGCGGCGAGGCGCTCGGCGCGCGCTACGCGCTCGATGCCGCAATGCGCGCCACCGACAACCAGCTGGTGGCGGTCAATGCCACCGGCTGCCTCGAGGTGTTCTCGACGCCGTATCCGGAGACCTCGTGGCAGATTCCCTGGATCCACTCGCTGTTCGGCAATGCCGCCGCGGTGGCCTCCGGCGTCGCCGCGGCGCTGCGCATCCAGGGCAAGGAGCACGTGCGGGTGATCGCCCAGGGCGGCGATGGCGGCACCACCGACATCGGCTTCGGGTGCCTGTCGGGCATGTTCGAGCGCAACGACGACGTGCTCTACATCTGCTACGACAACGAGGCCTACATGAACACCGGCGTGCAGCGCTCGAGCGCGACGCCGCCCACGGCACGCACCGCCACCACGCCCGCGCTGGGCCGCGAGCCCGGCAACACCTTCGGCAGCGGCAAGAACGTGCCGCTGATCGCGATGGCGCATCACATTCCTTACGTCGCCACCGCCAGCGTGGCCAACCTGCGCGACCTCGAAGACAAGGTAACGGCCGCGATGGCGATCCGCGGCGCCCGTTACGTGCACATCCACGTGCCATGTCCGCTCGGATGGGGTTCGCTGCCGGCCGACACGATCAAGGTGGCCCGGGCCGCGGTGGAGTCCGGCCTGTTCCCGCTGTTCGAAGCCGAGCACGGGGAGGTCACCGGGCGCACGCCGATCCGGCGCCGGGTTCCGGTCGACGACTACCTGAAGATGCAGAAGCGCTTCGCGCACCTGTTCGCGCCGAAGCGCGACGAGGCGCGGCTGGCGCACATCCAGGCGATCGCCGACCGCAACATCGCCACCTACGGACTGCTCGACGTGGAGAGCGCGCGTGGATAAGCCCTTCGCCATCACGCTCGACCCGGGCTCGTCGCTGGCCAACCGCACCGGCTCGTGGCGGACCATGCGTCCCGTCTACGTCGACCGGCTGCCGCCGTGCAACCACGCCTGCCCCGCAGGCGAGAACATCCAGCAGTGGCTGTTTCACGCCGAAGGCGGCGACTACGAGGCCGCCTGGCGCCAGCTGGTCGAGGACAACCCGCTGCCGGCCACCATGGGGCGCGTCTGCTACCACCCCTGCGAGAGCGCATGCAACCGCGCGCAGCTGGACGAGGCCGTCGGCATCAACTCGGTCGAGCGCTTCCTCGGTGACGAGGCGCTGAAGCGCCACTGGAAGTTCGCGCCGCCGGCGAACGACTCGGGCAAGCGCGTGCTGGTCGTCGGCGCCGGGCCCTCGGGGCTGTCGGCTGCCTACCACCTGCGGCGGCTCGGGCATGCGGTGACGATGGTCGAGGCCGGACCCTTCGCCGGCGGCATGATGCGCTTCGGCATT
>JALORV010000292.1 GCA_025458735.1 Burkholderiaceae bacterium
GCGCAGCGCAGGCCGGACCCGTGCGGTCGCCTTTCTTTGGTGACTTTCTTTGGCGAAGCAAAGAAAGTTACCGGCCCCGCGCCGTGAGCGGTCGGTCGAGGCACGACGGAGTCGCAGGAAAAGCATGAGGCAAGTGTCGGCCATCGGCCGCAGGCCATAGACTCGCAGCCATGAACTTTGACATCGCCCTGTTGCTGGCCCAGGACGGCATCACCAACGGCGCCATTTACGCGCTGCTGGCGCTGGCGCTGGTGCTGGCGTTCGCGGTGACACGGGTGATCTTCATCCCGCAGGGCGAGTTCGTTGCCTATGGGGCGTTGACGCTGGTGGCGTTGCAGGCGGGCAAGCTGCCGGGGACGATCTGGCTGCTGCTGGGTGCTGGCGCTCTGGTCGGTCTGGTGGAGGCGGTGACGGCGCTGCGGACGCGGCAATGGCGGGTGCTCGGCTGGGTGCTGGCGTGGAACCTCGCGTATCCGCTCGCGCTGTTCGCGCTGCTGCGCGCGCTCCCGCCGACCGCCTGGCCGATGCCGCTGCAGATCCTGCTGGCGCTGGCGATCGTGGTGCCGCTCGGGCCGATGGTCTACCGGCTCGCCTACCAGCCCCTGGCGGAAGCTTCGGTGCTGATCCTGCTGATCGTCTCGGTCGCCGTGCATGTCGTGATGGTCGGGCTCGGCCTGCTGATGTTCGGCGCCGAGGGCTCGCGCACGCCGCCATTTTCGGAGGGCACGGTGCAGATGGGCGCGCTGTCGGCCAGCGCGCAGTCGCTGTGGGTGATCGGCTGCTCGCTCGGGCTGATCGTGCTGCTGTACGTCCTGTTCGAGCGCACGATCTACGGCAAGGCGCTGCGCGCAACCGCGGTGAACCGCCGCGGCGCACGGCTGATGGGCATACCGACCGAGTTCGCGGGCAAGCTGTCGTTCTTCCTGTGTGCGCTGATCGGCGCCTTCTCCGGCATCCTGGTGGCGCCGATCACGACCATCTACTACGACACTGGCTTCCTGATGGGGCTCAAGGGCTTCGTCGGGGCGATCATCGGCGGACTGGTGAGCTACCCGGTGGCCGCGGCAGGGGCCGTTCTGGTCGGCCTGCTGGAGTCCTATTCTTCCTTCTGGGCCAGCGCCTACAAGGAAGTGATCGTCTTCACGCTGATCATCCCGGTGCTGCTGTGGCGCTCGCTGCGCACGCATCATGTCGAGGAGGACGAGTGACGCCTTCGCCGAGTGCCTCGTCCCTGCGCGCGTCCTGGCTGATCGCGATCTTCGTCCTGACGGCCGCGGTCGTGCCGCTGCTGATGCCGGCGTTCTGGGTGACGCTCGCCAACTACATCGGCCTGTACGCGCTGGTGGCACTCGGCCTGGTGCTGCTGACCGGAGTCGGCGGCCTCACCTCGTTCGGGCAGGCGGCGTTCGTCGGCCTCGGTGCCTACGCCACCGCGGTGCTTTCCACGGCAGGCGACCTGCCGGCCTGGCTCGCGTGGCTGCAGGCGTCGCCGTGGCTCACCCTGCTCGCCGGTTTCGCACTGACGTTGCTGGTGGCCGCCGCACTCGGCTCGCTGACGCTCAAGCTGTCGGGCCACTATCTGCCGCTGGGCACCATTGCCTGGGGCATCAGCCTGTACTTCCTGTTCGGCACCTCCGAGACGCTGGGCGGCCACACCGGGCTGTCCGGCATTCCGCCGATCTCGATCTTCGGCTGGAAGCTCGAGAGCGGCCGCGAGATCTACTACCTGATCTGGGCATTCCTGCTGGCGGGCATCTTCACCTCGCGCAACCTGCTCGACTCGCGCGAGGGCCGCGCGATCCGCGCGCTGAAGGGCGGCCGGGTGATGGCCGAGTCGATGGGCGTCAACACCTCGGCCTCGCGCATGGTGGCCTTCGTGCTGGCTGCGCTGATGGCCTGCGCCTCGGGCTGGCTGTACGCGCACATGCAGCGCTTCGTGAACCCGACGCCGTTTTCGCTGCACGTGGGCATCGAGTACCTGTTCATGGCGGTGATCGGCGGTGCCGGCTACGTCTGGGGCGCGCTGCTCGGTGCGGTGGTGATCACGGTGTCCAAGACCTGGCTGCAGGACGTGCTGCCGGCCATCGTCGGGCAGGCCGGCAACTTCGAGGTGATCGTCTTCGGCCTGCTGATGATCGTCATCCTGCAGCGCGCGCCCGATGGCCTGTGGCCGGTGCTGATGCGGCTCTTTCCGCTGCGGCAGGCGCGCCGCGTGATCGCGCCCGAGGTGCCGCCGCTGGCGCGTCGGCCGCTGCCGCCGGCCGGCGAGGTGCTGCTCGACGTGCAGGGCGCCACCAAGCGCTTCGGCGGCCTGGTGGCGGTCAACGACATGAGCCTGCGTGTCGAGGTGGGCCAGATCGTCGCGCTGATCGGCCCCAATGGCGCCGGCAAGAGCACGATGTTCAATCTGATCTCCGGCGTGCTCGACGCGACCGCGGGCAGCTTTCGCTTCCGCGGCTTCGACGTCGCCGGACGCTCGTCGCGCGAGATCGCGCGCATGGGTCTGTCGCGCACCTTCCAGCACGTGCGGCTGCTGCCGCAGATGAGCGTGGTCGACAACGTCGCCATCGGCGCGCATCGGCGCGAGTACCCGGGGCTGCTGGCCGGCGTGTTCGGCGGTGCCTGGCGCCTCGACCGCCGCGACGAGGCGCGGCTGCTGGCCGAGGCCGCGCGGCAGATCGAGCGCGTCGGACTGGCCGACCACATGTTCGACGCGGCCGGTTCGCTGCCGCTCGGCAAGCAGCGCATCCTGGAGATCGCGCGCGCGCTGTGCTCCGACCCCTGCCTGCTGCTGCTCGATGAACCGGCGGCCGGACTGCGCTACCTCGAGAAGCGCGCCCTGGCCGACCTGCTGCGCAAGCTCAAGGCCGAAGGCGTCTCCATTTTGCTGGTCGAGCACGACATGGACTTCGTCATGGGCCTGGTGGATCGCCTGACCGTCATGGACTTCGGCCAGAAGATCGCCGAAGGGCT
>JALORV010000293.1 GCA_025458735.1 Burkholderiaceae bacterium
GCGGTTGGAGAATCCCCACTCGTTGTCGTACCAGCTGGAGACCTTGACGAGGCGCCCGGCAACCTTGGTCAGCGTGGCATCGAAGATCGACGAGCGCGCGTCGTGGTTGAAGTCACTCGATACCAGCGGCGCCGTGTTGAAGCCGAGCACGCCGGCCAGTTCGCCCGCCGCCGCAGCCTGCATGACGCCGTTGACCTCGTCGACCGTCGTGTCGCGCGCAGCGATGAACGACAGGTCGACGATCGAGACGTTGATGGTCGGCACGCGGATCGCAAAGCCATCGAGCCGGCCGTTGAGTTCCGGCATCACCAGTCCGACCGCCGCAGCCGCGCCGGTCTTGGTCGGGATCATGTTGTGGGCCGCGGCGCGGGCGCGCCGCAGGTCCTCGTGGTAGACGTCGGTCAGCACCTGGTCGTTGGTGTAGGCGTGCACGGTGGTCATCAGGCCGCTGACCAGCCCGATCTTCTCGTGCAGCGGCTTGACCAGTGGCGCCAGGCAGTTGGTGGTGCAGGAGGCATTCGAGATCACCGTGTGCGCGGCCTTCAGCACGCCGTGGTTGACGCCGTAGACGATGGTTGCGTCGACGTCCTTGCCGCCCGGCGCCGAGATGATCACTTTCTTCGCGCCGCCCTTCAGGTGCGCCGAGGCCTTTTCCTTGCTGGTGAAAAAGCCCGTGCACTCGAGCACCACGTCGACGCCGAGCGCGGCCCACGGCAGCTCGGCCGGGTTGCGGTTGGCGAGCACCTTGATGCGGTCGCCGTCGACGACCATGGCATCGCCGTCGACCGCCACCGCGCCGGGGAAGGTGCCGTGAGCGGTGTCGTACTTCGTCAGATGTGCATTCGTCTGCGGATCGCCGAGGTCGTTGATGGCGACGATCTCGATGTCGTGCTTCTTCCCGCCCTCGTAATGCGCACGCAGGATGTTGCGTCCGATGCGGCCGTAGCCGTTGATGGCGACCTTGATGCTCACTTGCGTTTCTCCCCTGCAATGACGGCCTGCACGGTGGCGACGACGTTGTCGACCGTGAATCCAAAATGCCTGAACAGCGCGCCGGCCGGCGCCGACTCGCCGTAGCGGTCGATGCCGATCACTGCGCCTTCGGCGCGCACGTATTTCCACCAGAAGTCGGTGACACCCGCCTCGATCGCGACACGCGGCACTCCGGCCGGCAGCACGCTCGACTTGTAGGCGATCTCCTGCCGGTCGAACACCGTGGAAGAGGGCATCGACACGACGCGCACCGGCACCCCGGCGGCCGCCAGCACCTTCTGCGCCTCGACCGCCAAGGGCAGCTCCGAACCGGTGGCGATCAGCACCGCGCGCGCCTTGCCGGCGCCGCCCTGCGCATCCGCGAACACATACGCCCCGCGCCGGATCACCGCGCTCGCGCGCGCCCCGGCCAGGTAGGCGACGTTCTGGCGCGACAGCAGCAACGCGGTCGGCCCGTCGTGGCGCTCGATTGCGGCCGCCCACGCCACCAGTGTCTCGACGGTGTCGGCCGGACGCCAGACATCGAGATGCGGGATCAGGCGCAGGCTGGCGGCGTGCTCGACCGCCTGGTGCGTCGGTCCGTCCTCGCCCAGCCCGATGGAGTCGTGGGTGAACACGTAGACCACCCGCTGCTTCATCAGCGCGGACATGCGGACCGCGTTGCGCGCGTAGTCGGAGAAGACCAGGAAGGTGCCGACGAACGGGAGGAAGCCGCCATGCAGCGCCACGCCGTTGGCGATCGCGCTCATGCCGAACTCGCGCACGCCGTAGTTGATGTGGCGTCCGTCGAGCGCGTCGGACCGCAGCGCGCGGGCGCCGCTCCAACGGGTGAGATTGCTGCCCGTCAGGTCGGCGGAGCCGCCCAGCAGTTCAGGCAGTGCTGGCGCCAGTGCGTCGAGCGCGAACTGCGAAGCCTTGCGGGTGGCCACGGTCTCGCGCTTGGTGGCGGCAGTGTCGATCGCCGCCTGCAGGGTCGCGGGGTATGCGGTCGGTAACTCGCCAGTCATGCGTCGCATCAGCTCGGCAGCCTGCTGCGGATACCTGCGCTCGTATTCGGACAGGCGCGCCCGCCACGACTGCTCGCGCCGCGCGCCCTCGGCACGCGCGTCCCACGCCGCGCGGATGGGGTCGGGCACCTCGAACGGCGCATGCGGCCAGCCGATCGCGGCGCGCGTGGCGGCGATTTCGGCATCGCCCAGCGCCTCGCCGTGCGCCTTCTCGCTGCCGGCGCGGCCCGGCGAGCCCTTGCCGATCACGGTGCGCGCCATGATGAGCGTTGGCCGCGTGGGTTCCCGCTTCGCCTGCGTGATGGCCGCGTCGACCGCTTCGATGTCGTGCCCGTCGATCGGTCCGATCACGTTCCAGCCGTAGGCCTGGAAGCGGCCGCGCGTGTCGTCGGTGAACCAGCCCTTGACCTCGCCATCGATCGAGATGCCGTTGTCGTCGTAGATGGCGATCAGTTTGTTGAGCTGCCAGGTTCCCGCCAGCGATGCCACTTCGTGCGAGACACCTTCCATCAGGCAGCCGTCGCCGAGGAAGACGTAGGTGCGATGGTCGACGACCTCGAGTCCGGGATGGTTGAACTCGGCGGCGAGCAGCTTTTCGGCCAGCGCCATGCCGACGGCATTGGCGAGGCCTTGGCCGAGCGGGCCGGTGGTGGTCTCGACACCCGCCGTGAGCCCGTGCTCTGGATGCCCCGGCGTGCGGCTGCCGAGCTGGCGGAAGGCGGCGAGTTCCGCCATCGGCAGGTCGTGCCCGGTCAGATGCAGCAGCGCGTACAGCAGCATCGAGCCATGGCCGTTGGACAGCACGAACCGATCGCGATTCGGCCAGTGCGGATTGGCCGGATTGATCGCCAGATGTCCACGCCAGAGCGCAACGGCAATTTCGGCCATGCCCATCGGCATGCCGGGATGCCCCGAGTTGGCCTTCTGGACCGCGTCCATGGCCAGCGCGCGCAGGGCATGGGCCATTT
>JALORV010000294.1 GCA_025458735.1 Burkholderiaceae bacterium
TCGATGATCTTCTTCAACATCACGTTCTTCCCGATGCACTTCCTCGGGCTGGCCGGCATGCCGCGTCGCTACGCCGATTACCCGATCCAGTTTGCCGACTTCAACCTGGTGGCTTCGATCGGCGCCTTCGGCTTCGGCTTCACGCAGCTGCTGTTCCTGTACGTCGTCGTCAAGTGCATCAAGGGCGGGCCGAAGGCCGCGGCCAACCCATGGGGCGCCGAGGACGGCGGGCTCGAGTGGACAGTCGCCTCGCCGGCGCCGTTCCACACCTTCGAGACGCCGCCGGTGGTCAAATAGGGAGACGCCGCGATGACAATGGAAGCTGACGAGCGGCGCCAGAATCGCCGCACGGCGCTGATCCTGGCGTCGGTCGTGGCCGTGTTCTTCATCGGCGTGATCGCACGGCGCTGGTTGCTGGGCGCCTGAGCGCGGCGCACGAGACTCCCGGAAGATGAGCGAAGCCCACGACTCTGCCGCGGTCCGAGAGGACAACCGCACCATCTTCCGCAAGCTGGTCGTGGTGGCGGTCCTCATGTTCGGCTTCGGCTGGGCGCTGGTGCCGCTGTATCGCAAGATCTGCGAGATCACCGGCATCAACGTGGTCACGCTGCGCGACGCCGATGCGCAGCGCGCGGCCCGCAACACGCAGGTCGACCGCTCGCGCCTGGTGACGGTGGAGTTCGACGCCAACACGCAGGGCGCCTGGCGCTTCCGTCCGCACGTGAACCACATGCAGGTTCATCCCGGTGAACTGGTGCAGGTGACCTATGACCTGGTCAACCTCGAAGGCCGGTCCATGGCCGGCCAGGCGATCCCGAGCTACGCACCGCTGCAGTCCGCCCGCCACTTCCAGAAGCTCGAGTGCTTCTGCTTCAAGCAGCAGACGCTGGCAGCAGGCGAGACGCGCCAGTTCCCGGTGGTGTTCTTCATCGACCCCGAGCTGCCGCGCGATGTGCAGACGATCACGCTGTCCTACACCTTCTTCGAGGTGGCGGGCGCCGTGAGCAAGCCGCAGGCAGCGCGGCCGGCTGCGCCGAACGGCTGAGCGATGAACGAACCGGTTGATGCCGCCAAGGCGGAAGCACGGCCTGCGTCAGGCGCCGGCCTGCTGCAGACGTTCCGCGCCGTGCTGTGGTCGTTTTTCGGAGTGCGCCGGCGCGTCGGCTACGAGCAGGACGCCGCGCAGCTGAATCCGGTGCACGTGATACTGGCGGGCATCGTGGCGGCGGCGCTGTTCGTGCTGACGCTGGTGATGGTGGTCCGGATCGTGGTGAGCTAGGCAGTAAGGAATCGACAGGGAGCAGGCGCAAATGGCCAATGTGCATGGGGCGGCAGCCCCGGATTACTTCGTACCGGCGCCGTCGCAGTGGCCGGCGGTCGGCATGATCGCGATGGCCTTTACCGGCTTCGGCGCGGCAATGGTCGTCAACCACAATTCGACCGGCTGGATTCCGCTCGCGATCGGACTGGCGATACTGGTCTACATGATGGTCGGCTGGTTCAGCATGGTGTCGGCCGAGTCGGAGCACGGCGCCTATAACCGCAAGGTGGACGCCTCGTTCCGCTGGGGCATGGGCTGGTTCATCTTCTCCGAGGTGATGTTCTTCGCCTCGTTCTTCGGCGCGCTTTTCTACGCGCGGGTGATCACCGCACCCCTGCTCGGAGACTTCGACCACAAGCTGCTGTGGCCGGACTTCAATCCGGCCTGGCCGCATGCCGGGCCCGCGGGCGTCATCGACGCGTTCACCACGATCGGCCCGTTCTGGCTGCCGACGATCAATACCGCGCTGCTGCTGACTTCCGGCGTCACGCTGACGATCTCCCATCATGCACTGCGGGCCAACAATCGCAGCAGCGCGGCGCTGTGGCTTGCCATCACCGTGCTGCTGGGCGTGACCTTCCTCGGCGTGCAGATCTACGAGTACAGCTATGCCTACTCCGCGCTCAACCTGAAGCTGTCGTCGGGCATCTTCGGCTCGACCTTCTTCATGCTGACCGGCTTCCACGGATTCCACGTGTTCGTCGGCGCGATCATGCTGTCGGTGGTGCTGCTGCGGCTGCTGCGCGGGCATTTCAAGCCGGACCACCACTTTGCCTTCGAGGGCGCGGCCTGGTACTGGCACTTCGTCGACGTCGTCTGGATCGGCCTCTACATCGTCGTCTACTGGCTGTAGCCGGCGCGGGGGTCACGGCGGCGCCTGCGGGCGCCGCTGTCGTTTGATGGACGGTAGTGTTGCCGGGAAGGCTGCGGCGTCAGGCTGCGGTCGACGAAGCCGTCTAAGGCCCTGCCGCGATCCGGTCAATAGGAACGCGGCTCGATCCAGCCCATCCAATGGCTGAACAGGATGAACAGGAACAGCGCCACCGACAGGCCGACGCGCACCGTCAGGGCGTTCACGGTGCGGTTGGTGCTGCCGCGGTCGCGCACCAGGTAGACCAGTGCCGAGCCGAGGGAAACCAGGATGCCGATGAAGGCGATGACGATGATGATGCGCATGAGGCAGTCTCGGCACCGATTATCCCATCGGGCGGCGCGATGAGCGGCCGTCCGCGACTGCGCATCGCGCTGGCCATGGCGGCCGGCGTCGCCGTGACGGTGATCGCGGTACTGCTCGGCAACTGGCAGCACCGTCGCGGTGATGCCAAGCAGGCCCGTCAGGATGAATGGGACGCGGCCGCGCGCGCGCCGGTCGCCGCCATCGCATCGAAGGTCGATGCTTCGGCGGCAGCGGCGCAGCTGCCGCGTCGCGTTGTTGTTGACGGGCAGTACGTGCCCGCGGGCACGGTGTACGTCGACAATCGTTCCCTGCAGGGTGTGGCCGGATTCCAGGTGGTGACGCCGCTGCGACTCGCGGACGGCACGGCGGTTCTGGTCAACCGCGGCTGGATTGCGCGCGACGCGGTCGACCCGATGCGCATGCCGCCGGTCCCGACGCCAGACGCGCCGGTGAGAGTCGAGGGCC
>JALORV010000295.1 GCA_025458735.1 Burkholderiaceae bacterium
TCCGGCGACAGCCGGCCGTGAAAGATGTCGCCGCCGATCAGCCCGAACTCGGTCTCCAGGTCCGCCGGTGACAGCGCGCGGTAGCCGAGCAGCGAGCGACGGAAGTTCGGGCACTGCGCCTGCACCACGTCGAAGATGCGCTCGACCGCCACCGTCTTGAGCGTTGTCCAGTCGGCCGCTGGATCGAACTGCTGGCAGAACAGGCTGGCAACGTGGGCGCCCGGCGGCGCCAGCGAGCTGTCGACCACGCTCGGGATCAGCATCTCGACGATCGGAGACTGCGAACAGCCTTGCACCTGCGCATCGCGCCAGGCCGTATCCATGTAGGCGAGCGACGGTCCGAACACGATGCCGCTCGCATGGTGCGGCTGCGCCTGCGTGCCGGGCGCCACGCGAAAGTCGGGCAGTTCGGCGAGCGCCACGTTGATGCGGAACGAGCCGGAGCCGCACTGGTAGCGCGCCATCGCCTCGACGAAATCGGCCGGCAGGCTCGACGCATCGATCAGCCGCTGGTACAGCAGCTTCGGATTGACGTTGGCCGCCACGGCCCGCGCCCGCAGCACGCTGCCATCGCCGAGTTCGACTCCCGTGGCCCGGCCGCCCTCGACCAGCACACGCTGCACCGGTGCCTCGAGCTGGATGGTGACGCCGCGGGCCGTCGCCTCCTGCGCCATCGCCTGCGTGATCGCCCCCATGCCGCCAATCGCGTGCCCCCACTTGCCAGGCTTGCCGTTGACTTCGCCGAAGCAGTGGTGAAGCAGCACATAGGCCGAGCCGGCCGCGTACGGGCTCGCGTAGTTGCCGACCACCGCGTCCCAGCCGAGCACCGCCTTCAGCGCGTCCGACTCGAACCAGCTGTCGAGCCAGTCACCGGCGCTCTTGGTGAAGACGTCGATCAGATCGCGACGACCGTCGCGTGGGAGGCGGCCGAACTGCAGCAGCAGCCGCGCGGCGGCCAGCGCGTCGCGACCGCTGTCGACGATCAGCGGACCGCCGAGGTTGGGTGGCGCCTCGAGCACCCACTGCTTGAGCAGGTCCGCCAGCCGGTCGAGCCGCTGGAAGTATTGCGGCAGCCGCTCGGCATCACGCAGTGACAGCCGCGCCAGCTGCTCGCGGTTGAAGGCCGCGTCGCCGCCGAAGCGCAGCGCGGTGCCGTCGTCGAGCGGCAGGAAGTTTCCGTACGGCCGCTCGACGATGCGCAGGCCGCGCTCCACCAGGCGCAGGTCGCGGATCACGCGCGGGTTGAGCAGGCTGACCGTGTAGCTCGCTGTCGAGTTGCGGAAACCCGGATGGAACTCCTCGGTGACTGCAGCCCCGCCGACGATGCCACGACGCTCGACCACCTGCACCTTGAGGCCCGCAGCGGCCAGATAGCAGGCGCAGGTCAGGCCGTTGTGGCCGGCACCGATGATGAGGACGTCGGGGATCGAGCCGCGCATGGCGGCGCAGTGTAAGGGCGAGGTGAATGCCGGCCCGGCCCCGCCCGCGCGCCGCGGCGGGCCTGGACGCCAGGCGTCCCTTGTGCAGGGACCACCGCGCCATCAAAGCAAGCGATCCGGACGCTTTGGCGAGCTGTAGCGGGTCGACCGGCACGCGGCACGGCCCGCTGCGGCGAGGGAGGGTTCGCCGCGGCTGGCTATTTCGTCAGGATCAGCTTGTTCATGCGCGTGCGGCGCAGTCGGTACTGCTCGGAGCCGTGCCGGATGAAGACTTCCTTCTGCCCGGCCAGCAACGTCTCGCTGGTGAGCTCCACCACGGCGCCTTCGACGCGAGCGCCGGCCGCCGGGCCGGTGCGCAGCCCGTTTCGGGGATAGGACGACTTAGACACGGCGCGCCTCCCGGAGGGTGCACGCCGACAGGGCTGCGCGAGACGGCTTGGGCCTCGCAACGCCGGTCAGCCCTGCCACGATCGTCCGTGGCATCGACCCCGGCCGGAGCGCGACTAGCTCGGGCTGTCCATCTGCGACTGCAGGTAGTTGGGCAGGCCGACCTTGTCGATCAGATCGAGCTGCGTCTCGATGTGATCGATGTGTTCTTCCGTGTCGTCGAGGATGTCCACCAGCAGTTCGCGCGAGACGAAGTCCTGGGCCTGCTCGCACACCGCGATGGCAGCTTTCAGCGTCGTCTGCGATGTCCGCTCCAGCGACAGGTCGCCACTGAGGACTTCCGGGACGTCCTGGCCGATCGCCAGCTTGCCGAGGTCCTGCAGGTTCGGCAGCCCATCGAGCAGCAGGATGCGCTCGACCAGCCGACCGGCGTGCTTCATCTCGTCGATCGACTCCTCGTACTCGTGTTTGCCGAGCCGCCCGAAGCCCCAGTTTTTCAGCATGCGCGCATGCAGAAAGTACTGGTTGATCGCCGTGAGCTCGTTCTTCAACTGCGCATTGAGCTGCGCGATGACCGCCTTGTCGCCCTTCATCCTGCCCTCCCGCCGTAGCCGACGGCAAAAGCTTAGCCCACTGCGTTGCCCGGATTGGCGTCATGAGGCGGCCACCTCGCGCCTCACGCAATTGGCACAGTCGCCGCTGCAGGCGGCATCATGAATCACCCGCTGGGCGGCGTCGCGACAGCAGCCGCAGCCGCTGCCGACGCCGAGCTGCATCGACAGTTCCCCCAGCGAGGCGGCGCCGGCCGCCACGGCCGCACGGATCTGCCGGTCGGTGATCGCGTTGCAGATGCAGATGTACATGGCAGTTCGCGCCGGTCGTGCAGCTCAGCGATAGCCGACGCGGTCGAGGATGCGCTGCGCCGCAATCTGGTTCTTGCCGATGGTCGAGGCCGGGATGTCCTCGAACTTAGGCGTCCCCAGCGCCGCCAGCGCCTCGTTGGCCGTCTGCGCACCCTTCACCACCGGCCACTCATTGTTGCCGTCCGCGAAGTAGGTCTGGGCGGCCGGGCTCGACAGGTACTCGAGGAACTGGACGGCGTGCGCGCGGTTGGGCGCGTGCCGCGCCACGGCGCCACACGAAGGCGACCTTGGAAACCACCTCCTGGTCCTTCGGGTCCTTGGAGCGCAGCAGCCGCAGCCAGTAGTAGGTGTTGGTCAGCGCCACGCCGCATTCGCCGGACGCCACCGCCTTGATCTGGTCAGTGTCGCCGCCGCGCGGCGGACGCGCCATGTTGGCCACCACGCCGCGCGCCCAGGTCTCGGTCGCCGCTTCGCCGTTGCGCTCGATCAGCGCGCCCACCAGCGACAGCATGTACGGGTGCGAGCCGGAGCGCGTGCAGACCATGCCCTTGAGTCTCGGATCGGCCAGCTTCTCGTAGGTATCGACATCCGCCGCCTTCAAGCGCGCCTTGTCGTACACGATGAAGCGGGCCCGCTTGGAGAACGCGTACCAGGTGCCGTCGTTGGCGCGCAGGTTGGCGGGAATGCGCTCGTTCAGGGTCCTGGACTCGACCGGCTGGAACAGGCCGTCGATCTGCCCCCGCCACAGGCGGGCCGCGTCGACCAGCAGCACCACATCGGCCGGGCTGTTGGCGCCCTCGGTCTTCAGGCGCTGCACCAGCGGCTCGTCGCCCAGTTCGATGCGATTGATCTTGATGCCGGTCTGCCTGGTGAAGTTGTCGTACAGCGCGTTGTCGGTCTGGTAATGACGGGCCGAGTAGAGGTTGACCACCTTCTCCTGGGCCTGGCCATCGAGCGGTACCAGCACGGCGGCAACGATGCCGCCAATCACGGTGAGTTGCAGGCCGCGACGCAGCCAGAGTTCGGCACGCTGCAGCAGCTTGGAATGGGAGCGCGATGTCATGTTCGTTTCCGTGGCGTTGGGTTCGGCTGTCCGGCAGCCGCAGACGCACGTTAACGAAACTCA
>JALORV010000296.1 GCA_025458735.1 Burkholderiaceae bacterium
CGACTTCCCGTTCGAGGACCGGCGGCTGCTGACCTGGTGGTCCGACATGGCCACCGGCGACCCCGACGGCAACGGCCCGGTCACCTCGTGGGAGCAGCGCCTGGCCGAACTCGGCCAGTGCCGCGACTACTTCATGCGGCTGTGGAATCAGCGCGTGAACGCCGAGCCGCGGCCGGACCTGATCTCGATGCTCGCGCATGCGCCGGCCACGCGCCACATGGGGCCGGACGAGTTCCTCGGCAACCTGATCCTGTTGATCGTGGGCGGCAACGACACCACGCGCAACTCGATCAGCGGCGGCCTGCTCGCGCTGAACCGCTTCCCGCACGAATACGACAAGCTGCGCGCGAACCCGGCGCTGGTGGCGAGCCTGGTGCCGGAGATCATCCGCTGGCAGACGCCGCTGGCGCACATGCGCCGCACCGCGCTGCGCGACGCGACGCTCGGCGCGAAGACGATCCGCGCCGGCGACAAGGTGGTGATGTGGTACCTGTCGGGCAACCGGGACGGCAGCGCGATCGAGCGCGCGGACGAGTTCGTCATCGACCGCGCGCGGCCGCGCCAGCACCTGAGCTTCGGCTTCGGCATCCACCGCTGCGTGGGCAACCGGCTGGCCGAGCTGCAGCTGACCGTGCTGTGGCAGGAGATCCTGAAGCGTTTTCCGCGCATCGAGGTGGTGGGCGAGCCGGTGCGAACGAAGTCGAACTTCGTGCATGGGTTCGTTTCATTGCCGGTGGTGATACCGGAGCGGGTGGCGTGAGGGTTGTCGCCAGAGTCGGCGGGGCGCCGTCGTGATGGCGTATCCGGTTGCGGGCGCAGAGTTGCAGGCGTATCCGGATACGCCTGCAGAATTTGTACATCTGGCCAGCAAGTCAGGGGGCTCGTCATCTGCAGCGAGCAAGACCCAAAGCTGACCTACGCACTCGCCATGGTGACCAATGTGCAAGTCAAGTACTACAGCGTCTCGTTCAGTCTGCGCGACGCCGCGTAACCCCGTTGACATGCCTCTTTTGTGTAGCTACACTAATGCATGCGAGTCGAGTTCGACCCGACCAAAGACGCAGCGAACCTTTCGAAGCACGGAGTCTCATTGGCGTTGGCGGCAGAGCTCGACTGGGACGCTGCGCTGGTCTGGGTCGACGACCGCTTCGAGTACGGCGAGTTGCGCATGATCGCGCTCGCACCGAAGACCTCGATCCTTTACTACGTGGCCTTTGTGGAACGCGGTGAGGTGCGAAGGCCAATCAGCCTGCGCCGAGCCAATCGTCGGGAGGTGAAGCGCTATGTCCAGAGTGTCTAAGCGGCCGGCCGTCGTAATGCCAAGTGCAGCCGAAGATCGGGCCATCAATGCAGCAGCCAAAGCCGATCCGGATGCACAGCCGCTTACGCCGAAGCAGCTGGCGGCGATGGTCCCGATGCGAGCCCTACGCGGCCGTCCGAAGTCGGCGAATGCGAAGCAGCTTGTTTCGGTTCGCTACAGCCCCGAGGTCTTGGAGTACTTCAGGTCCACCGGTGAAGGTTGGCAGTCGCGCATGGACGGCGTCCTACGCGAATACGTCACACGTCATCCGCGTAGAACTTGAAGGTGAGGCCGAACCCCGCGTTCCAGCGGACCGCCTTCGGCGTCCGCTGAGCGCAAACGTTCGAAGGCTTGACCTTCACCTACGAGGATGACCGCTTCGCCTACGGAGAACAACGCTTCGTGACCCTGGGGCTGCTGGCGGGTGTGCCAGTCTCCATTGCACACACCGAGTCCGACGATGAAGTCCGTGTCATCTCCTTCCGCAGAGCAACCGCTCGCGAAGCGCGTTTCTTCTTCGACCAAGTCCAGGACTGACTGGGAGCGGCTGATGTCGTCGAAGAAGGGGCAAGCCACGGTCGAACATCCCGAGTTCGATCCGAAGCACGTGGTACGCGGTATCGTGCGGCGCGGCCTGAAGCCCGTCCCGTCCAAGGAACTGATCTCGCTCCGAATCGACCAGGACGTGATCGAGTGGTTCAAGGCGCAGGGCCCCGGACACCAGACACACATCAACTCGGTGCTTCGCGCGTTCCGCGATGCATCTGCGGGCTGACCGGTCGGCACGCGAAAGGCCAGCGATCGTGAGCAAGCCCGTCCCGCGCCGTACCTCAGGCTCTGATCTCCAGCGCGTGGACGCGCACGGCAGAGTCCATCTTGTCCAGACGGCACGAGACCTTCAGTAGTGGTACCGAAGCTGCGCAATCTGCAGCGAGTCGCCTTCCACCCGGTAGACCATCCGATGCTCGTCGGTGAGCCGGCGCGACCAGAAGCCCGCGAGCGCATGCTTCAGCGGTTCCGGCTTGCCCACACCGGAGAAGGGATCGCGCTTCACCTCCTGAACGAGCCTGTCGATCCGCTCGACCATCCTGCGATCCTGTTTCTGCCAGTACAGGTCGTCCTCCCACGCCTCGTCCGAGAAGACGAGCTTCACCCGGCAAACTCACGAACCTTGCCCTTGCCTTCGGCGAGCTGGATGACCGCGGCCAGAAGACGTCTGGCGTTCGCCGGGCTGCGCAGCAGGTACGCGGTCTCTTCCAGGGCCTTGTAGTCGTCGAGCGAGACCATCACCACCGACGGTTCGCCGCTGCGGGTGATGATGATCGGCTCATGGTCCTCGGAGACCCGGTCCATGGTCTTCGCCAGGTTCGCCCGGGCGGCGCCGTAGGTGATGGCATCCATCGGCTGGCTCCTTTGTACGGCTATTGTGCGTACTGCGTGGCCGCGACTTGACCGCCGGCGCCCGGCCGATCGCCGGGCCGCACGCCGCGGCCGCCGCGCCGCCCGCTACATTCCGGGCCTTCGATGACCGGCCCCGCACCTTCTGCACCCGCACCGGCGCTCTGGCTGCGCCTGTTCCTGCCGTTCGCGGCCGGCTACCTGCTGTCGTACCTGTTCCGCACCTCCAACGCCGTCGTCGGGCCGGTGCTGGCGGCGGAGACCTTCGCGGCGGCGCAGATCCCGCTCGGCCTGCTGCTCGATCGCTTCGGCCCGCGCCGGGTCGAGGCGCTGCTGCTGCTCTTCGCCGCGGCCGGGGCGGCGGTGTTCGCGCAGGCCGACGGGCTGGCCGGGTTGGCCTGGGGACGGGCGCTGATCGGCGTCGGCGTGTCGGCCTGCCTGATGGCCGCCTTGACCGCGTTCAGTCGGGCCTTTCCGCCCGAGCGGCAGGCGTCGCTGATCGGCTGGGTGATGTCGGCCGGCGGGCTGGGCGCGGTGTTCGCGGCCGCGCCGCTCGAGGCGGCGATCGGGCTGGCCGGCTGGCGCGGCGTGATGTTTGCCCTGGCCGTCGCCACGGTCGCGGTGGCGGCGGCGATCGGGTTCCTCGTGCCGGAGCGGGCGCAGCCGGCGCATCCGACGCGGCTTGCCGAGCAGCTGGCCGGCGTGCGGCAGGTGATGGGCAGCCGCGCCTTCTGGCGCTACGCGCCGATGTTCACGCTCACCGTCGGCGGCTTCATGGCGGTGCAGGGCCTGTGGGCCGCGCGCTGGCTGGCGGAGGTCGAGGGGCTCGACCGCGCCGCCGTCGCGCGGCAGCTGACCCTGCTCAACGCGGGCTTCCTGGGCGGCTGCCTGTTCATGGGCTTCATGACCACGGCGCTGATCCGCCGCGGCATCGCCGAGGCGCGCATCCTCGCGCTGGCGGCCGGCGCGTTCGTGCTGGTGTTCGCCGCGATCAACGCGGCCGCCGGCTCGGCGCCGGGCGGGTTGTGGGTGCTGCTCGCCTTCATCTATCCGCTGTGCAACATCGCGTTTGCGATCGTCGGCCGGTCGTTGCCGCTGGCGCTGGCCGGCCGCGCGAACACGGCGCTGAACCTGGTCGGCTTCGTCGGCGCCTTCGCGCTGCAGTGGGGCATGGGCCTGGTCGTCGACGCGCTGCGCGCCGCCGGCTGGGACGGCGCGGCCGCCTACCGCGCGACCTTCGGCGGGCTGCTCGCGCTGCAGGCGGCCTCGGTGGCGTGGATGTTCGTCTCGCGGGGCGCCGGCGGGGCGAGGCCGGCGCGGTAGCACCCGGTTGCGTGCCGGGGTCGGCTCGTACGGCCTCTGCAAGCGCCCGCGTCGACGCAGGCGCGATCAACCCGCCGCCGGCGGCGATTCGATCTCGCGCAGGTGCTTCAGCGCCTCGTCCGACGATTCGAAGACATGCGGCGCCACGCCGCGCCGCTGCAGCGCCTCGCCGAGCTTCAGGCGCAGGAAGCCCGACGTGGTGTAGCGCGTGACGTTCCAGTAGTACGCGTCGGCCAGGCCCTTGACCATCGCGGCGTACTCGTCCTCGACCTCGGGCGCGATCTCGAAGCCGTCGTAGTTGACGATCGCGTAGACCTTGCGGCCGATGCGGTCGAGCTTGTTCGCCACGTGGCGGCGGATGTTCTCCACGTCCTGCGGGGTGCGCACGCGCAGCCGCTCGAAGTTGATGAAAAGGGCGTTGTGGTCGGCGTCGTAGGTCAGCCGGCGGTCGAGCGGGATCTCGAGCAGCTGCTCGCGCAGGCCCATCGGGCCGTCGGCGAAGATGCGCGCATCCATCGTCTTCGGCGGCACCGGGATCAGCGGCTCGAAGTCCATCATCGCGAGGACGTCGCGCTCGATGTCGATGCCGGGCGCGACCTCGACCAGCTCCAGCCCCTTCTCGACGAGCTGGAACACGCAGCGCTCGGTCACGTACAGCACCGGCTGGCGGCGCAACCACGCGTAGCGACCGCTGAAGGTGCGGTGCTCGACCTGTTTCACGAACTTGCGCGACCGGCCCTCGACCAGGATCTGCAGCTGCCCGTCGCGCACCGCCACCTGCAGCCCGCCGGCGGTGAAGGTGCCGCAGAACACCACTGCCTTCGCGTTCTGGCTGATGTTGATGAAGCCGCCCGCGCCGGCCAGCCGCGGCCCGAAGCGCGAGACGTTCAGGTTGCCTTCGGCATCGGCCTGCGCC
>JALORV010000297.1 GCA_025458735.1 Burkholderiaceae bacterium
GGGTCGGGCGACGCGCTCGCCTGGCGCGAATTCCACATCTTCGCGGCGCGCGGCATGATCGGCCTGCTCGTGCTGCACGTCGTGACCGTGTCCCTGCACCTGCTCGACTTCGTGCGGGACTGAGCTGCCGAACGCTTCGACGCAGCCGGACGACCATTCGGCGCATCTGCGCGGACGCGTTCGACGCGCATGCGTAGCATTCCTCACGACGCGTCATCCCAGGCGCGCACGGGAGGAACGACATGGAAATCGCCGCCATACTGATGCTCGCGTCCGTCGCGCTCGGCATCTTCCAGCAGTTCGACGACGCGAAGTTCTAGGCGCACGGCGCGACCGGCCGGCTGGGTGCTGCGTGGCTGCGTGGGCACGCCCGGTCCGGCCCGCCGCCGCATTGTGTGCGGCGGGTCATGTTTCGCCCGCGCCGGCGACGGCAAACTGCCGCCATGAGCGCCGCGCCGATGTTCTGGCTGGGTCGCCAGCCCATCCTCGACCTGACGGGCAATACCGTCGCGTACGAACTGCTGTTCCGTTCCGGCGCGTCTGGTGGCGCGGTGGTCACGGACGACCGCATCGCCACGTCGACGGTCATCAACCATGCTTTCAGCGAACTGGGCCTGGCCTCGGTGCTGGGACCGTGCCGGGGGTTCATCAACTTCGACGCCGCCCTGCTCATGTCCGACGTCGTCGAGTTGCTGCCTCCCGAGCGGACGGTGATCGAGCTGTTGGAGACGGTCGAGATCACCGCCGAAGTCGTCGAACGTTGCCGCGACCTGCGCTCGCGCGGGTTCTCGTTCGCGCTCGACGACGTCGTGCAACTGGACGAGGCGCATGCCCCGATCCTGCCGCTGGTTGACGTGATCAAGGTCGACGTGAAGGAGACGCCGGCCGGCCTCCTGCCCGACCTCGTCGCGCGCGTCCGCTCCCAGCCGCGTCGCGTGAAACTGCTGGCCGAGAAGGTCGATAGCCGGGAGCAGTCAGAGCACTGCCGGCAACTCGGCTTCGAGCTGTTCCAGGGCTATTTCTTCGCCCGCCCGGTCGTCCTCCAGGGGCGGCGCGCCGACCCCTCGCGCAGCGTGCTGCTGCACCTGCTGCAGCAGTCGATGAGCGACGTCGAGAACGTCGCGATCGAGGCCACGTTCAAGCAGGCTCCCGAGCTCAGCTACAAGCTGATGCGGCTGGTGAATTCCGTGGGCATCGGCAGCCGCTACGAGATCCGCTCGTTGTCGCACGCGCTCGTGATCCTGGGCCGCCGTCAGTTGCAGCGCTGGTTGCAGGTGCTGCTGTTCGCGCATCACTGCGCCGGCGATTTCCCGAGCCCGCTGCTGCAGATGGCGGCGGCACGCGGCAAGCTGCTGGAGCTGCTGTCCGAACAGCAGCGCGCGCCGCAGGAGACCTGCGACCAGGCGTTCATGACCGGCATCCTGTCGCTGCTCGACACGCTGCTGCAGATGCCGATGGCCGAGGCGCTCGCCGACATCGCGCTGCCGCGCGAGGTGCAGGACGCCTTGCTCGAGCGCAGCGGGCGGCTCGGCCAGATGCTGCTGCTGGCCGAGGCGCTGGAACGCTCGGAAGACGCGCAGGTCTCGAGCCTGCTGGCCGAGCACGACCTGTGCACGACTGCGATCCTGCCGCAATTGCAGATAGCCGCGCTCAGCTGGTCGACCGGGCTCGGCGCGAACGGGCAGGGCCGCTGACGCCCGATCCGGCCGTCGCGGCGGCATGCAACCCGTTCACCGCCTGCTGCATCTGAAGGACATGCAGAACGGCGCCGTTGTGGCGCTGGCAGGAGGAGAAGACCATGGAAATCGCCGCCATCATGATGATCGCCGCCGTCGTGCTCGGCATCCTGCAGCAGTTCGATCAACCGGTCTGGTGACTGCCGCGCCCTGCGTAAGGGCCGCTTGGTGTCGCGAAAGTGTGATGGCGTTCGCGCCATCGAGATCGCGCCCGCCGGTCTCTTGCGTGATCCGGCGCGAGCGCGGATCCTCGGCCGTCATCCGTACGTGCCGCGCCGGGAGGGCAACCGATGCACAGGACGAACCCCGCAATCCTGCAGACGGTCCTTTCGCAGCTCGAGCAGGCCGCGCTCGATCACGCCCAGTGGCGCGACAGCGTGCTGCAGGTGCTGAGCGGCCGGCGGCCCGTCGATCCTGGCGATCTCGCGACGGATGCGCACCAGCGCTGCCGGTTCGGCGACTGGTACTTCAAGCGGGCGCTGCCCGAGTTGCAGGAGCTGCCTTCGTTCTCGATGCTCGGCGTCGAGCACGAGGGCCAGCACCGACTGGCGACCCGGCTGATGGCCGCGCTGGTCGGCGGGAAGGCGGTTACTCGTGCGGATCTCGAGGAATTCGAGGAGTCCTGCGCGCGGGTGAGCTTCGGGCTGCACTTCATCCGGCGCGAGATCGAGTGCACGATGCGCAGCCGCGACGCGCTCACCGAGGCGCACAGCAGCGGCGAGATGCTGCGCGACCTGCGTGACTGGCGCGCCCTGGGCCGGACGCCCGGCCGCGAGTGCTGCATCGCGATCATGGAAATCGACGACGTGCAGGGCATCAACACCCGGCACGGCTACCAGGTCGGCGCCCAGGCCGTGGTCGCTTCGGTGAAGATCGTCTCGGAGAACCTGCGGGTCACCGACAAGGTGTTCCGGCACGATGGCAACAAGTTCCTCATCCGGCTGGCGCGCACCCAACTCGCCTCGGGCAAGCTCGTCATCGAGCGCCTGCGCGAGGTGCTCAGTCGTCGGCTGGGACTCGTGGACGCAGAGGGCGCGACGGTTCCCGCCACCGTGTCGTTCGGCGTCGCCCTGCTCGATCCCGAGGTCGATGCGCTCGAATCGATCGACCGGGCGGACCAGGCGCTGACGCTGGCGAAGACGGCGGGGCGCAACAAGATCATCTGCTGGGATCCGTCGGTCACCACCGGCGTGCGGCTGCGGCGGCTCGA
>JALORV010000298.1 GCA_025458735.1 Burkholderiaceae bacterium
GCTCTACGACCGCGACCAGGCCTTCGGCGGCAGCCAGCTGACGCAGCTGATCAGCCGCCAGTACGGCTTCTCGTTCGAGGAGGCCGAGGCGAAGAAGCTCGCCAACGACCTGCCCGAGGACTACGAGGACCTGATCCTGCGCCCCTTCGTCGACAGCCTGTCGCAGGAGATCGGGCGCGCGCTGCAGTACTTCTTCACCAGCACGCCGCACCACAAGGTGCACTACGTGATGCTCGCCGGCGGCACCGCGACGCTGCCCGGGCTGAAGGACCGCGTGACCGAGCTCACCGGCTTCGCGTCGCAGGTGGTGAACCCCTTCGAGCACATGAAGCTCGGCCCGGCGGTGCGCGAATCGACGCTGCGGCGAGAGGCGCCGTCGTACCTGACGGCCTGTGGCCTGGCGATGCGGAGGTACGTGCAGTGATCCTGATCAACCTCCTGCCGCACCGTGAGGCCAGGCGGCGGCAGCGCAAGCGCGCGTTCTTCGTCGCGCTCGCGCTCAGTGCCGGGCTCGGCGTCGTGATCGCCGCGGTCTGGTACGGCGTGCTCGCGCAGCTCACCGCGGCCCAGACCTCCCGCAACGACTTCCTGCAGGCCGAGATCAAGCGTCTGGACGATCAGATCAAGGACATCGCCCAGCTGCGCGCCGAGATCGACGCGCTGAAGGCGCGGCAGACCGCGGTCGAGGGCCTGCAGACCGACCGCAACATGCCGGTTCACCTGCTCGACGAACTGGTCAAGCAGACGCCCGAGGGCGTGTACCTGACCAGCGTCAAGCAGAACGGCCCGCTGGTGCTGATCAACGGCATGGCGCAGACGAACGAGCGCGTCTCGGAGTTCCTGCGCAACACCCTGTACAACTCGCCGTGGCTGGAGCGGCCCGAGCTGGTCGAGATCAAGGCCGCGGGCCAGGCGCAGGGCGCGCCGCGCGACGCGCGCCGGCTGAACGAATTTTCGATGCGGGTGTCGCTGAAGGCGCCGCAGGCCGCCGAGGCCGCGAGTGCGCCGGCGGCTGCGTCGGCGCCGCGCGGCGCGGCCAGTGCCCCGCCCCCCAAGGCCAGCTGAAGAGACCGCCATGGACGCCAAGGCCTCGAACCCCAACCTCGGCAGCCTGGCCGAGCAGGTCGGCTCGCAGTTCCGCGGGCTCAATCCGAAGGAGCCCGGTCAGTGGCCGATCCTGCCCAAGCTCGCGACCTGGGCCGCGATGGCCGCGGCGGTCGTCGTGGCCGGCTGGTTCCTGCTGCTGTCGGATGCGAACGACGAGCTCGTCGCCGCGCGCGAACGCGAGCCCGCGCTGAAGAAGGAATACCGCGACAAGCTCGGCCAGGCGGTCAACCTGGCCGAACTGCGCAAGCAGAAGCTGCAGGTGCAGGAGTACGTCACGCAACTCGAGAAGCAGCTGCCCGGCAAGGCCGAGATGGACGCGCTGCTGTCCGATATCAACCAGGCCGGCCTGGGGCGCGGGCTGCAGTTCGAGCTGTTCCGCCCCGGCCAGGTCGAGGTCAAGGACTACTACGCCGAGCTGCCGATCGCGATCCGGGTCAGCGGCCGCTACAACGACATGGGTGCCTTCGCTGCCGACGTCGCGAACCTGTCGCGCATCGTGACCCTGCACAACCTGGCGCTCGCGCCGGTCTCGCCCCGCGATCCCGCGCTGCTCGCGATGGAGGCCACCGCGCGCACCTACCGCTACCTGGACGCGAACGAAGTCGCCGAACAGCAGCGGCAGAAGAAGGCGGCCGCGGCCAAGGCCGGAGCGAAGAAATGATCGGTCGCACACTGCCGGGGGTGCCGGCCCTGATTCTCGTCGCGCTGCTCGCGGGCTGCGGCGCCGAGCACGAGGAACTGCAGGACTGGATGGAGCGCCAGCGCCGCGAGGTCAAGCCGAACGTCGCGCCGCTGGCCGCGCCGAAGAAGTTCGACCCGCAGCCGTACACGTCGGCGCAGGCGGTCGAGCCGTTCAGCCCGCAGAAGCTCAGCGTCGCGCTGAAGACGGAGACGCGGCAGCCGAGTTCGCTGCTCGGCGCCGAGCTGAACCGGCGCAAGGAGCCGTTGGAGGCCTATCCGCTGGACAGCATGTCGATGGTCGGCAGCGTCGCCAAGAGCGGCACGCCGTTCGCGCTGCTGCGGGTGGACAACCTGCTGTACCAGGTCAAGCCCGGCGACTACCTCGGCCAGAACTACGGCCGCATCACGCGGATCACCGAGACCCAGATCGTGCTGCGCGAGATCGTGCAGGACGCCGCGGGCGAATGGATCGAGCGCCCCGCCTCGCTGCAGCTGCAGGAGAAGGCGCGATGAAGACGACGTTGGAGAAACCCACCATGCACCACTGGCGCGCCAGGTTGGCCGCGATCGCCGTCGGCATCGGGCTGCCGATCGCCGCGTTCGCGCAGAACGTGATCCAGTCGATCACCTCTTCGCAGCAGGCCGGCACCGATGTCGTGCGCATCGAACTCGCCGAGGCGCTGCCCGCGCTGCCGGCCGGCTTCGTCGTGCAGGCGCCGCCGCGGGTCGCGATCGACCTGCCGAACGTCGGCAACGCGCTCGGCCGCAACGCGGTCGAGCTGAACCAGGGCAACGTGCGCTCGGTCAACGTCGCGCAGTCGGGCGAGCGCACGCGGCTGGTGCTGAACCTGCGCCAGCCCGCGAGCTACCGCCTGCAGCAGCAGGGCAAGGCGCTGATCGTGCTGCTCGAGCCCGCCGCCGCGGTCGCCGGCGCCGGGCCTGCGGCCGCCGCCGCGCCGACGCAGTTCGCGCCGTCGCAGAACGAGCAGCCGCTGGCGGTGAAGGGCCTGGACTTCCGCCGCGGCAGCGACGGCGCCGGCCGCCTGATCGTCGACCTGCCGAGCACCCAGGTCGGCGTCGACATCCGCCAGCAGGGCCAGGCGCTGGTGGTCGAGCTGCTGCGCTCGACGCTGCCCGAGGGGCTGCG
>JALORV010000299.1 GCA_025458735.1 Burkholderiaceae bacterium
GCCGGCCTGGTGCTGGTCACGCTGCCGCAGCGGACGGCCCGCTAGCGTGACCGGCCGAACGGCTTCCCCCGCCTGCGCGATCGCGCGGGTTGGCGATTCCGACCGGCGGCGCCGCGTTCGGCCCGTCGCGTTCCGTATCGTTGCTGCATGACTTCGGATCACGTCAGGATTGCAGAAAGCCTGCCGGCGCCGGTGCGCATCGCCGTCACCGTGCTGGCGATCAACGCCAAGTCGCGCCTGCTCGAACAGCGCCGCCCGAAGGCCGAGCGACGTCCGCCGCTGGTGGCGGTGCTCATCAGTCCGCATGCGGCCGCGCGCGCAGCCGCCATGGCCGTGGTCGCGCGCCACCTGAACGCGCCGGTGCAGCGTGTCGACTGGACGCGGCTGCTGTCGCCCTATCTGCACGAGACCGAACTGAATGTCGAGCGGCTGTTCGACGCCGCCGAGCATGCGGGCGTGCTGCTGCTGTTCGACGAGGCCGACGCGCTGTTCGGTCCGCATGGGCGGCCGATCGACCTGGCCGACGCCGCGCACGAGGCCTGCACCGAGGCGCTGCTCACCCGCATGGCGCGCTACGACGGCCCGGTGTGCTTTACCGCCAGCCACCGCCGTCATCTGCACCCGCGCGTGCTGGCGGTGGCCGATCCGGTGATCGAGCTGACCGCGGCGCCGCCTTCAGCCTGAGGCGGCGGCTGCAGGGCGCGCCAGCGCTTCGAGCACCAGGCGGCGCGTCGGTACGCGCGCACCCAGCCGCGCTAGCAGCAGGAAGACGCCCGCCAGCTTGCGGTGCAGGAACAGCGTGTCCGACGGCGGCATGCGCAAGAGACCGCGCCGGAACGCCAGGTCGATGCCGAGTTCGCGCGCACGTCGCGGCAGATCCGAGCTTCCGTAGTCGACCACCCCGCGCGTGCGCAGCGGCTCGCACACCAGCTCGAGCACATCGAGCGCCGCGGTACGATGGCGCGCGTGATGTCGCGGAAGCGCTCGCTGAACGCCGCGCTGAAGCGCTGCGTCGCGCCGAAGTCCAGCAGCACCAGCCGGCCGCGATCCGGCTGGTAAAAATAGTTGCCGAAGTTCGGGTCGGTCTGCATCACGCGGAACTCGAACAACTCGCGGAACATCAGCCGCTGCAGCAGCGTGCCGACCGCATCGCGGACTTTCTGCGGCGTGTGCACGCCGTCGGCCGCCAGCGCATCGAGCGGGATGCCGGCCATGAAGTCCATCGCCATCACGCGCGCGGTCGTGAAGTCATGGTGCACGCGCGGCAGCACGATCTGCGGCTCGTCGGCCACCAGGCGCGCGTACTGCTCGAGGAAGACCGCCTCGGCGAGGTAGTCGGCCTCCTGCGCGAGCTGCCGCTTGGCTTCGCGCGCGATGTCGTCCACGTCGAGCCCGAGCGGCAGCAGCTGTGCCAGCCGTAGCAGCGTCGTCACGTTGTCGACGTCGCTCGCGATCGAACGCGCCACGCCCGGATACTGCACCTTGAGCGCGAGGTCGCGCCCGTCGCGCGTGCGGGCCCGGTGCACCTGGCCGATCGAGGCCGAGGCGATCGGCGTCTCGTCGAACTTCGCAAAGCGTCGTTCCCAGCCCGCGCCGAACGCACGGCCGAGCGCGCGATGCAGCTGCTCGGCCGGCATCGGCGCGGCCTGCGAGCGCAGGCTCTCGAGGGCCTGCGCCAGCTCCGGCGGCAGCAGTCCCTCGCCCTCGAGGGAGATCAGCTGTCCGAGCTTCATCGCCGCGCCGCGCAGGTGTGCGAGGCGATCGGCCAGGCGGCGCGCGGTGGCGACGGAAAAGCGCGCGTTCCCGGCGTCTGCCCCCCGACCGATGCGGCGCAGCCCCTGCACCGCGCCGCCGACGGCCAGTTCCCCCGCGGCCAGTCCGAGACGGGCGAGGCGCCCCAGCCGGCTCTGCGGCACGCGGGCGGGAGGCGGCGTCCTGCGGGTCATCGGGGTGCGGATCGCCCGGGCCTGCACCGCACCACCGCCGTGCGGAATCTCTTGTGCGGCGGTGCATTGCGCTGGCTGGTGGTGCAAAACGACCTTGCAGGCATGGCATCGCGCACTGCAAGCGGATGGCATGGAACTTGTATTGCACTGCAATGCGTCGATTGAGCGCCGCTACAGGAGAAAAAGATGGACCGCAGACAATTCATCCAGGCCGGGGGCGCCGCCGCCCTCAGTGCCAGCGCAGTATCAACGGCCTTCGGCCAGGACAAGACGCCGATCAAGGTCGGCATCCTGCACTCGCTGTCGGGCACGATGGCGATTTCCGAAACGGCGCTGAAGGAAACGGCGCTGATGACGATCGCAGACATCAACGCCAAGGGCGGCGTGATGGGCCGCATGCTCGAGCCGGTAGTGGTGGACCCGGCCTCCAACTGGCCGCTGTTTGCGGAGAAGGCCCGCCAGCTGCTGACGCAGGACAAGGTAGCGGTGGTATTCGGGTGCTGGACGTCGGTGTCGCGCAAGTCGGTGCTGCCGGTGTTCAAGGAACTCAACGGATTGCTGTTCTACCCGGTGCAGTATGAGGGTGAAGAGCTGGAACGCAACGTGTTTTACACCGGTGCGGCGCCCAACCAGCAGGCCATCCCGGCGACGGAGTACCTGATGAGCAAGGAAGGCGGCGGCGCCAAGCGCTTCTTCCTGCTCGGCACCGACTACGTCTACCCGCGCACGACCAACAAAATCCTGCGCGCGTTCCTCAAGAGCAAGGGCGTGTCGGAGAAGGACATCGAGGAGGTCTACACCCCCTTTGGTCACAGCGACTACCAGACCATCGTCGCCAACATCAAGAAGTTCGCCGCCGGCGGCAAGACCTGCGTGATCTCCACCATCAACGGCGACTCGAACGTGCCGTTCTACAAGGAACTCGGCAATGCCGGCCTGAAGGCCAAGGACGTGCCGGTCGTCGCGTTCTCGGTCGGTGAAGAAGAACTGCGCGGCGTCGACACCAAGCCGCTGGTCGGCCACCTGGCGGCGTGGAACTACTTCATGTCGATCAAGAACCCGACCAACGACGCGTTCATCAAGATGTACAAGGACTGGGCCGTGAAGCAGAAGCTGCCGAACGCCGCCACCGCCGTCACCAATGATCCGATGGAGGCCACTTTCATCGGCATTCACATGTGGAAGCAGGCGGTAGAGAAGGCCAAGTCGATCGAAGTCGACAAGGTGATCCCGGCCGTGGCGGGGCAGACCTTCGCTGCGCCCAGCGGCTACACGATCAAGATGGACGACACCAACCACCACCTGTGGAAGCCGGTGTTCATCGGCGAAGTGCGGGCGGATGGTCAGTTCAACGTCGTGTGGAAGAGCAAGGGACCCGTGCGCGCCCAGCCCTGGAGCCCGTTCATCCCCGGCAACGAGAAGAAGCCGAACTCGCCGGCCTGAGTTTCGCGGACGGCGCGCAGGACACCGGGCCCTGGAACGGCGGTGTCCTGCGCGTCGCGCCTCGAGCCACCATGTTCAGATCACTGTTGCGCGCACTCGCCTGCGTGCTGGCGCTGTGCGCGGCGCCGGCCGGGGCGGCACTCGACCCGGCCGTGGTCGTCAGGCTGGGCGCCGAGGAGTCGGATGAGCGCGTAGAGGCCATCCGCAAGCTGGTGGCCACCGAGGATCCGCGCGTCATCGAGATCTTCAGGGCGCTGGAAGGCGATGCGCTGGCGCTGACCGACGGCGGCAAGCGCGCCGTCATCGTGTCCGGAGGCCAGCTCATCGACGCGGCGACGGGCGAGCCCGCGGGCGCCGCGCCGTCCGGGCTTGAAACGATCGTCATCAACAACCGCATTCGTGGCGAGCTCGG
>JALORV010000300.1 GCA_025458735.1 Burkholderiaceae bacterium
CTCGCCGTCAAGGTCTGCGCGCTCGCCAGGGCGACCGCTTGCGGCCTGCGGCCGTCTTCGAACCCTGACCGCTGCGCTGCGCCGTGGTGCTCCGGTCTCGGGCAATCCCGCCCGACTCAGACCGGAGTTCGCCATGTCGCTGTCTTCCACTTCTTCCGTCGTTGCTGTCGATGCGCTGCTGGTGCGCGATGTCGATGGGCAGTACCGTCCCGCGCGTGCTGAGGAGGTGCTGTCGCAGGCGCGGCGCGTGCTGTCGCAGCGGGTGCGGCGCGGTGCCACGATGTCGTCGCCGCAGGCGGTGAAGGACTACCTGCTCCTGGAGATATCTGGCTGTGGCCCGGCAGATCAACCAGGTCGACCTGTACACGCAGGCCGCTTCGCAGCTGAAGGTCGGCGTGCCGAAGGACGCCATGCGCAGCAGCAAGCTGATCGACGGCGTCGTCTGGGACGGCAAGGACCCGGCGAAGTACGCCGACGCGTTCAAGGTCAACGCCGCCGCGGCCTGAGGAGACGACGATGGTCAGTACCGTCTTCCACCGCCCCGCCGACCCCGCGGCCGTCAAACCCGCGTCGCCGACGCCCGCGCGGTCCGCCGCGGGCACAGCGGGCAGCGCACGCACGAGCGCAGACAGGGCAGCAGCCGCAAGCGTGCACAAGCCCGCGACGTTTCCGTTCGACGGGCGCGCGTTCTGGCGCGCCGTGCTGCCGCCGTTTGCCGGCATCGGGCTGCTCGTCGCCATCTGGGCGGTCGCGACGGCCGGCTCGAGCACCTTCCCCAGTCCTGCGTCGACATGGGAGGCGGCGGTGAAGCTGCTCGCCGACCCGGTCTATCGCAACGGACCGAACGACCAGGGCATCGGCTGGAACGTGCTGTATTCGCTCGAACGCGTCGGCCTGGGATTCGGACTCGCCGCGCTCGTGGGCATCCCGCTTGGCTTCGCGATCGGCCGCTTCGAGTTCGTCGGGCGCATGTTCTCGCCGCTGATCAGCCTGCTCAAACCGGTGTCGCCGCTGGCGTGGTTGCCGATCGGGCTGCTGGTCTTCAAGGCCGCAAACCCGGCGGCGATATGGACGATCTTCATCTGTTCGATCTGGCCGATGGTCGTGACCACCGCGGTAGGCGTGCAGCGCGTGCCGCAGGACTACCTGAACGTCGCGCGCGTGCTCGCACTGTCCGAGTGGAAGGTCGTCACCCGCATCCTGTTCCCCTCGGTGTTGCCGTACATGCTGACCGGAGTGCGGCTGAGCGTCGGCACCGCATGGCTGGTGATCGTCGCCGCCGAGATGCTCACCGGCGGCGTCGGCATCGGCTTCTGGGTGTGGGACGAGTGGAACAACCTCAACGTCCAGCACATCCTGATCGCGATCTTCGTCATCGGCGTCGTCGGCCTGCTGCTCGAACAGCTGCTGGTGCTGATTGCCCGTCGGTTCAGCTACGACCACTGAGGAGCACGCGATGCACGACCACATCGACTTCATGGGCGGCGACGGGGCCGAGGAGATCGTGCTGTCGGACCCGGTGGGCGGCGTGTACAAGAAGCTGGTCATCAAGGACGACCGGCTCGTCGGCGCCTGCCTGTACGGCGACACGGTCGACGGCAGCTGGTACTTCAAGCTGCTGCGTGACCGCCGGCCGATCGGCGACCTTCGCGACCACCTGATGTTCGGCGAGGCCAACCTCGGCGACGCTGGCCACCAGGGGCAAAACCGGGCACTCGCGATGGCCGATGCCGACGAGGTCTGCGGCTGCAACGGCGTCACCAAGGGCGCCATCTGCAAGGCGATCAAGGACAAAGGCCTGTTCACGCTCGAGGACGTGCGCAAGCACACGAAGGCCAGCGCCAGCTGCGGCTCGTGCACCGGACTCGTCGAGCAGCCGCTGATGGCCACCGCAGGTGCCGACTACAGCGCTACGCCGACGAAGAAGGCGATGTGCGGCTGCACCGACCTGACGCATGGCGAGGTGCGCACCGCGATCCGGGAGCAGCACCTGCTGAGCATTCCCGACGTCTACGCGGCGCTGGGCTGGCGCAGCCCCAACGGGTGCGCGACCTGTCGCCCGGCGGTCAACTACTACCTGATCAGCACCTGGCCCAAGGAGGCGCAGGACGACCCGCAGAGCCGCTTCATCAACGAGCGCAGCCACGCGAACATCCAGAAGGACGGCACCTACAGCGTCGTGCCGCGGATGTGGGGCGGCGAGACGACCGCCGACGAGCTGCGCCGCATCGCCGCGGCCGTCGACAAGTACAGGATCCCGACCGTGAAGGTCACCGGCGGCCAGCGCATCGACCTGCTCGGCGTGAAGAAGGAGGACCTGCCGAGGGTCTCTGGGCCGACATCGGCATGCCCAGCGGCCACGCCTACGCGAAGGCGCTGCGCACCGTGAAGACCTGCGTCGGCAGCGAGTGGTGCCGCTTCGGCACGCAGGACTCGACGCAGATGGGCAAGGACCTCGAGCGTGCACTGTGGCGAATGTACGCGCCGCACAAGGTCAAGCTCGCGGTCAGCGGCTGCCCGCGCAACTGCGCTGAGAGCGGCATCAAGGACGTCGGCGTGATCGGCGTCGACTCGGGTGGGAGATCTACGTCGGCGGCAACGGCGGCATCAAGACCGAGGTGGCGCAGTTCTTCTGCAAGGTCAGGACGCCGCACGAGGTGCTGGAGTACGCGGGCGCCTTCCTGCAGCTGTACCGCGAGGAGGGCTGGTACCTCGAGCGCACCTGCCACTACATCGCGCGCGTCGGTCTGGACCATGTCAAGCGCGCCGTGCTCGACGACGTCGCGCGCCGGCTGGCGCTGTGGGAGCGGCTGCAGTTCAGCCTCGACGGCGAGCCCGACCCCTGGTTCGAACATGCCAAGGCGCAGGTCGACCTGCGCCAGTTCGACGCGCTGCCGGCGCACACCGAGAAGGAGCCCGCGTGACACCCACCCCCGCCTGGACCGCCGTCTGCCGCGTCGAGGACATCCCGCCGCTCGGCGCGCGCCGGGTCGCGCGCGCGCGCGGCGCCGATGTCGCGGTGTTCCGCGCCGCCGACGACCATGTCTTCGCGCTGCTCGACCGCTGCCCGCACCGCGGCGGTCCGTTGTCGCAGGGCATCGTGTTCGGCTACGCCGTCGCGTGCCCGCTGCACAACTGGACCATCGAGCTGGCCAGCGGCGAGGCCCGCGCGCCGGACCACGGCTGCGCGACGCGCTTCGCGGTGCACGTCGAAGGCGGCGTCGTGCACCTCGACGCGCACGAACTGGTCGCGAAGGCGCTCGACGACGCGGTGGCGGCCTGAGCGATGCGCGAGACCAAGTCCACCTGTTGCCACTGCGGCGTGGGCTGCGGCGTGGTCATCGAGAGCGATGGCGAGCGCGTCACCGGCGTGTGCGGCGACCCGGACCACCCGGCGAACTTCGGCCGGCTGTGCACCAAGGGCGCGACGCTGCACCTCACCGCATCACCGCAGATCACGCGGCAGGTGCGCCTGCTCGAGCCGATGCACCGGCCCGAGCGCGGCGGCGCGCCGCGGCCGCTGGCCTGGGACGCGGCGCTCGACCTGGCCGCCGACCGGATCGCCAACGTCGTGCGGGAGCACGGGCCCGACGCACTGGGGTTGTACGTATACGGGCAGCTGCTGACCGAGGACTACTTCGTCTTCAACAAGCTCGCGCGCGCGCTGCTGGGCACGAACCAGATCGACAGCAACTCGCGGCTGTACATGAGCAGTGCGGTGACGGGCTACAAGGCCACGCTCGGCGCCGACGCGCCGCCGGCCTGCTACGACGACCTCGCGCGCGCACACACCGTGTTCATCGCCGGCAGCAACACGGCGTGGGCGCACCCGGTGCTGATGCGCCGGCTCGAGGACGCGAAGCGCGCCCACCCCGGGCAGCGCTGGATCGTCGTCGACCCGCGCCGCACCGAGACGGCGGCGATGGCCGACCTGCACCTGCCGCTGCTGCCTGGCACCGACGTCGCGCTGTTCCACGGGCTGCTGCACCTGATGCTGTGGGAGGGGCTGACCGACCCGGCGTTCATCGCCGCGCACACCAGCGGCTTCGCGGCGCTGCGCGATCGCGTGCGCGAGTTCACGCCCAGGCACGTCGCGCAGGTCTGTGGCTTGCGCGAGGACGCCATCGTGCAGGCTGCACGCTGGTTCGCCGGGCTGGACGGCGGTGAAGAACGTGCGCCCACGCTCAGCCTGTACTGCCAGGGCCTGAACCAGAGCACGAGCGGCACCGACAAGAACGCCGCGCTGATCAACCTGCACCTGGCCTGCAGCCAGATGAACTTGCAGCGCTGTGGGGCGTCCCGGACCTGCCCGCGACGCCGGGCCGCACCGCGGTGGAAATGTTCGAGGCCGCGGCCGACGGCGCCGTCAAGCTGCTGTGGATCGCGTGCACGAACCCGGCGCAGTCGCTGCCCGACCAGGCGATGGTGCGTCGCGCGCTCGAGCGCGCCGAGTTCGTGATCGTCCAGGAGGCTTATGCCACCGCGGCCACCTGTGCGTACGCCGACCTGCTGCTGCCGGCGTCGACCTGGGGCGAAAAGGAGGGCACGGTCACCAACAGCGAGCGGCGCATCAGCCGCGTGCTCGCCGCGGTG
>JALORV010000301.1 GCA_025458735.1 Burkholderiaceae bacterium
GGCGCTGTTCCGGGCAACGACAAGCTGTACTGGCGGGGACCGGTGTTCGGCACCTTCAACGGACGCAGCTGGTCGCCGCTGGCCAGCCGCACCAGCCTGGCGACGCTGGACATCGAGGCCGACCCGCGCTCGAGCGTGAGCTACACCGTCACGCTCGAGCCGAACAAGCGCGACTGGCTGTTCGCGCTCGAGGTGCCGGCGGCGCTGCCGCAGCTGGACACGCTGCATCCGCGCATCGGTCCGGACCTGCAACTGCTGGTCAACGGCCTCGTCAACGAGCGCATCCGCTACGAGATGCGCTCGATCACCTCGTTCCGGCTGGGCGCCCGCGCCACGGCCCTGGAACTGCGCGACTGGGTGACGCTGCCGCCGAGCTTCAACCCGCGCACCATGCAGTTCGCCGAGGAGCTGCGCGCGCGCATCGGCGGCGCGGCCGGCGCGCCAGGCCAGGACGTGCTGCTCGTCAATGCGGTGCTCGATCACTTCCGCCGCGGCGGCTTCGAGTACTCGCTGACGCCGCCTCCGCTCGGCCGGCATTCGGTGGACGAGTTCCTGTTCGACACGCGCCAGGGCTTCTGCGAGCACTATGCCTCGGCCTTCGTGGTGCTGATGCGGGCGCTCGACGTGCCGGCGCGCGTCGTCACCGGTTACCAGGGCGGCGAGCTGAACCCGGTCGACGGCTACATGACGGTGCGCCAGTCGGATGCGCACGCGTGGGCCGAGGCCTGGCTGCAGGGCCGGGGCTGGGTGCGCATCGATCCGACGGCCACGGTGGCGCCGATCCGCATCGAGCGCGGCGCGGCCGAGATTGCACGCCAGGCCGGCCGCGCGCTGCCCGCTCTCGGCGCCGACTGGAACTGGATCCGCAGCCTGCGCTACAACTGGGAGGCCGTGCAGAACAGCTGGAACCAGTGGGTGCTGGCCTACTCGCAGGAGCGCCAGCGCGCGCTGGTCGAGCGGTTCGGTCTCGATCCGACGCTGGAGAATGTCGCCCTGGTGCTGGCGGTCGTGATGGCGGCGCTGCTGGCGTGGCTGGCCGCGATGTCGATGCGCCCGCGCACCGCGCGCGATCCGCTCGGCGCGGCCTTCGTGCTGCTGCGCGAGCGGCTCGAGCAGGCCGGGGTCGCCGCCTCGGTGTCGTGCGGGCCGCGCGAACTGTACGCGCGCAGCCGTCGCGCCCTGCTCGACGAGGATGGCGCTACCGCGCGCCGGCTGCTGTCGCGCTACGAGCGCTTGCGCTACGGGCCGGACTCGGGCAGCGCCACCCCCAACGACGTGCGCGCGCTGGTGCGCGCCATCCGCGCGTTCCGGCCGCGCCCGAACCCGCTGTGACGATGCAGCGGCGCTATTTTCTCGTCACGCTTGCCGCGCTCACGCTCGCGGCGCCGCTGCGCGCGGCGACACCCTATCTCGGCCGCGACGAAGTGCGCGCCTTCGTCGAAGAACTCGTCACGGTGCACGGCTTCGAGCGGAAGCGCGTCGAGAGCTGGCTGCGCCAGGCACGCTACTCGGCCAGCGTCGAGCGGCTGATGCAGCCGCCGATTCCATTCGGGCAGCGCAACTGGATCGAGTATCGCGACCGTTACCTGCAGGCGCCGCGCGTGCAGGCCGGGGTCGCCTTCCGGCAGGCCAACGCCGCCGCCCTCGAGCGCGCCGAACGGCAGTACGGCGTGCCGGCCGAGTTCATCGTCGCGATCATCGGCATCGAGACCTACTACGGTCGCATCACCGGCAACTTCCGCACGCTCGACGTGATGACGACGCTGGCCTTCGATTACCCGCGGCGCGCGGATTTCTATCGTGCCGAGTTCATCGAGTTCCTGCTGCTGGCGCGCGAGCAGCAGACGGATCCGGCCAGCTACCGCGGTTCGTTCGCCGGCGCCATCGGCCTGCCGCAGTTCATGCCGGGCTCGATCCGGCGCTGGGCAGTGGACTTCGACGGCGACGGCCGGATCGACCTGGCGGGCAGCGCGGCCGATGCCATCGGCTCGGTCGCGAATTTTCTGGTGGGACACGGCTGGCAGCGCGACCTGCCGGTCGTGTTCGAGGCCGAAGCCGACGAGGAAATGGTCGACCGGCTCGGTCGCGGCATCCTGGCGCAGCGGCCGTGGTCGGTGGCGCTGGCCGAGGGCGTGCGCAGCGATGCGCTGCTCAGCCTCGATACGCCGGTGCTGGTGATCGACCTGCCGCTGATCGGCGCCAATGGCGAACCGGCGCGCGCCTATCGCGTGGGTACCACCAACTTCAGCGCGATCCTGCACTACAACCGCAGCTACTTCTACGCCAGCGCGGTGGCCGATCTGGCGGCGGCGCTGCGCGAGCGCTCCGGCAGCGGCTCGTAGCGCCACAGGGCTCCGGCATCCGCTCGATCCGCGCGGCGCCTATTCCGCATCGGGCTGGCGCGACGGCTGGGCGTCGCTGAACGCAGTCAGCTCCATGCAGCGCGCGAAGATTCCCATGATCGTCGGCACGTGATCGAGCCGGCACTCGAAGCGCTGCGCGTTGAAAATCTGCGGCACCAGCACGACGTCGGCCAGCGTGACCGCGTCTCCCAGGACGTAGTGGCCGCTGCGCCGATCGGCCGCGAGCTTCGCCTCGAGCGCGCCGAGCCCCTGCTCGACCCAGTGGCGGTACCAGGCGTTCTTCTGCTCCTCGCTCGCGCCGAGTTCGTGCACCAGGTAGCGCAGCACGCGCAGGTTGTTGAGCGGGTGGATCTCGCAGGCGATCGTCAGCGCACAGGCCCGCACGTAGGCGCGCTCGACCGGCGTGGCGGGCAGCAGCGGCGGCTGCGGATGCGTCTCGTCGAGGTATTCGATGATCGCCAGCGACTGCGTCAGCACGTGGCCGTCGTCGTCGAGCACCGGAATCAGCGCGTCGGCATTGAGCGCGCGGAAAGCGGGCGCGAACTGCTGGCCGCCGC
>JALORV010000302.1 GCA_025458735.1 Burkholderiaceae bacterium
CCGGCAAGGGCCACGGTTCCGACAAGGCCGTCCTGCTGGGGCTCGAAGGCGATGAGCCGGCCGGCATCGACGTCGATGCGATCGAGGCACGGCTCGTCGGGATCCGCGCCGACGGGCACATCGCGCTGCTGGGGCGCCACCGCGTGCGCTTCGTCGAGCGCGAGGATCTGGTGTTCTATACGCGCGCGCTGCCGTTTCACGCCAACGGGCTGCGCTTCATTGCGCGCGGCGCCGACGGACAGGAGCTGGCGGCGCGGACCTACTACTCGGTCGGTGGCGGATTCGTCGTCAGCGAGGAACTCGCCGCCGACGGTGCCGCGGCGAAGCGGATCGCGCCCGACACGACCATTTTGCCGTTGCCGTTTCACAGTGGAGCCGAACTGCTGGTCCAGTGCCAGGCGCATGGCCTGTCGATCGCCGGCGTGATGCGCGCCAACGAGCGTCACTGGCGCAGCGACGCCGACATCGACACCGGGTTGCTCGCGATCTGGCAGGTGATGCAGTCCTGCGTGGCGCGCGGGCTCGCCACCGATGGCGTGCTGCCAGGCGGGCTGAAAGTCAGGCGGCGGGCGGCCGAGTGGCATCGCAAGCTGGCGGCGCGCGGCGGTGACGATCCGCTGGCGCTGCTGGACTGGGTCAACCTGTGGGCGCTGGCCGTCAACGAGGAGAACGCGGCCGGCGGTCGCGTCGTCACCGCGCCCACCAACGGCGCGGCCGGCATCATTCCCTCCGTGCTGCACTACTACCGGCGGGCGGTGCCCGAGGCGGACGACGCGGGCGTGATCGACTTCCTGCTGACGGCCGGCGCCATCGGCATCCTCTACAAGGAGAACGCCTCCATCTCGGGTGCCGAGGTGGGCTGCCAGGGCGAAGTCGGCGTGGCCTGCTCGATGGCGGCGGGGGCGCTCGCTGCCGTCACCGGCGGCACGCCGGAGCAGGTCGAGAACGCGGCCGAGATCGGCATGGAGCATCACCTCGGGCTGACCTGCGATCCGGTCGGCGGGCTGGTGCAGATCCCGTGCATCGAGCGCAATGCGATTGCGTCGGTCAAGGCGATCAATGCCGCGCGCATGGCGCTGGCAGGCGACGGCACCCACTTCGTCTCGCTCGACCAGGTCATCAAGACCATGCGCGAGACGGGTGCTGACATGAAGACGAAGTACAAGGAGACCGCGCGCGGCGGGCTGGCCTTGAACGTGATCGAATGCTGAGCGCCACCGCCGGTGTCTGCTTCGCGGGGCTGACGGCCATGTTCGTTTCCGGTTTCGTCGAAAGGCAGTTCTTCTACCCGGATTCGGCGCGCTACTCGTCGCCGGCCCAGTTCGGCCTGCAGGCCGAGGACGTCTGGCTGCGCGCGGCCGACGGATCGAAGCTGCATGCGTGGTTCCTGCCGGCGCGCGGCGCCGCGAAGGCCACGGTGCTGCACCTGCATGGCAACGCGGCCAACGTCAGCAACCACCTGCCGCTGGTGGCGTGGCTGCCGCCTGCCGGCTACAACGTGCTGATGCTCGACTACCGCGGATTCGGCCGCTCGGAAGGCCAGCCCTCGCTCGACGGCGTCGTCGACGATGCCGCTGCGGCGCTGGCCTACCTGCGCAAGCGGCCCGAGGTCGATGCCTCGCGCCTGATCGTGCTCGGCCAGAGCATGGGCGGCGCCACTGCGCTGCGGCTGCTCGCGCGCGATGCCACCGGCGTTCGGCTCGGGATCATCGACTCGGCCTTTGCCAGCTACCGGCAGATCGCGCAGGAAGCGATGCTGGGATCGGTGGTGCTGGCGCCCGCGATTCCGCTGGTGCTGCTGGCACTGCCGGGCGCCGACAAGGATCCGCTGGCGGCCGTGGCGAAGATCCACGTGCCGCTCATATTCGTGCACGGCACGCGCGACGCGGTGATCGGCCACGACCATAGTGCGCAGCTGCATGCGGCGGCGAATGCGCCGAAGGAACTGTGGACGGTGGAGGGTGCCGACCACATGACGGTGTTCGCCTCGCCCGGGCCGTGGCGCGAGCGGCTGCTGCAGGCGATGGCGGCAGCGGTGCGGTGAGCGTGCCGCGGCAACGGGCGAGCGAGCTTTCCTACCGCTTCAGATACTCGACGTAGTCGACCGCAAACGGCCGATCGGCCTGCGGCGCATGGTGCTCGCGCGCGGCCTCGCGCCAGCGCGTGCGGTCGACGGCCGGGAAGAACGTGTCGCCGTCGAAGTCGTGATCGATCTCGGTGATCAGCAGCCGATCGGCGCGCGGCAGGGCGGCGCGATATAGCTCGGCGCCGCCGATCACGTACACCTCCGGCACATCGCCCGCGGCGGCCAGCGCCTCATCGAGGCTGTGCGTCACCTCGGCGCCGTTCGCAGCGAACGAGGCGTCGCGGGTGACGACGATGCTGCGGCGTCCCGGCAGCGGCCGGCCGATCGACTCCCAGGTCTTGCGGCCCATCACGATCGGGTGCCCCATCGTGACGCGCTTGAAGTAGGCCTGCTCGCCGGGGATCTTCCAGGGCATCGCGTTGTCCCTGCCGATCACGCCGTTGCGCGCGCGCGCCACGATCAGCGTCAGGCGGGGCATGGCGAACTCCCCGCGTAGGCAGCGCGCAGCAGTTCCTGGAAGTGCCAGACACCGGTCTCCAGCGTGGGATTGAGTCGCCCCGCCACGTAGGAGCCGCTCGCCAGTCCGCGCTGCACCGCCTCGCAGATCGCGATGTCCTCAGCCTGCACCTCGTCGGCGAAGGCAAGGTCGCCCGCTCGCAGCGCGGCGTCGGCATCCGGTGGATAGAAGTAGTCGAAGTCGACGCGGCAGCGCTCCGGCGAGAGCGGCACGACGCGGTTGGTCTGCAGCCGGCCCGGCAGCACGTTGAGCATGGTGTTCGGCCACAGCCAGTAATAAAGCGCCACGGCGGCGGAGCCGTCGCCCGCATTGCCATA
>JALORV010000303.1 GCA_025458735.1 Burkholderiaceae bacterium
GCCGCCGACAGCGCCAGCGCCAGCGTCTCGCGCGTGTCGAGCGGGTCGATCACGCCGTCGTCCCACAGCCGCGCGGTGGCGTAGTACGGGTGGCCCTGGTGCTCGTACTGCGCGAGGATCGGCGCCTTGAACTTCTGTTCGTCCTCGGCGCTCCAGCTGCCGCCCTTGGCCTCGATGTTGTCGCGCCGCACGGTGGCCAGCACGCTGGCGGCCTGCTCGCCGCCCATCACGCTGATGCGGGCGTTGGGCCACATCCAGACGAAGCGCGGGCCGAAGGCGCGGCCGCACATGCCGTAGTTGCCGGCGCCGAACGACCCGCCGATGATGACCGTGAACTTCGGCACCTGCGCGCACGACACCGCGGTGACCATCTTCGCGCCGTGGCGCGCAATGCCTTCGTTCTCGACCTTGCGCCCGACCATGAAGCCGGTGATGTTCTGCAGGAAGACGAGCGGCACCTTGCGCTGGCAGCACAGCTCGATGAAGTGCGCACCTTTCTGCGCGCTCTCGGAGAACAGGATGCCGTTGTTGGCGACGATGCCGACGGGCATCCCGTGGATCCAGGCGAAGCCCGTGACCAGCGTGGAGCCGTAGCGCGCCTTCCATTCGTCGAATTCCGAGCCGTCGACCAGGCGCGCGATCACCTCGCGCACGTCGTAGGGCTTGCGCGTGTCGGTCGGGATCACGCCGTACAGCTCGGCCGGGTCGTGCTTTGGCGGCCGTGGCTCGCGCCTGTGCTGCGGATCAGGCTTGACGTAGTTGGTGGTGGCGACGATGCGGCGCGCCAGCGCGAGTGCATGCGCATCGCTCGCCGCCAGGTGATCGGCCACGCCCGACAGCCGCGTATGGACGTCGCCGCCGCCGAGATCCTCGGCCGAGACGATCTCGCCGGTGGCGGCTTTCACCAGCGGCGGGCCGCCGAGGAAGATCGTGCCCTGGTTGGCGACGATGATCGACTCGTCCGACATCGCCGGCACGTAGGCGCCGCCGGCGGTGCACGAGCCCATCACCACCGCGATCTGCGGGATGCCCGCGGCCGACAGCGTCGCCTGGTTGTAGAAGATGCGGCCGAAGTGCTCGCGGTCAGGGAACACGTCGTCCTGGTTCGGCAGATTGGCGCCGCCGGAGTCGACCAGGTAGATGCACGGCAGCCGGTTCTCGCGCGCGATCTCCTGGGCGCGCAGATGCTTCTTCACCGTCATCGGGTAGTACGTGCCGCCCTTGACCGTGGCGTCGTTGCAGACGATCACGCACTCGCGGCCCGAGACGCGGCCGACGCCGGTGATGATGCCGGCCGACGGCGCGGCGCCTTCGTACATGTCCCACGCGGCGAGCTGCGACAGTTCGAGGAACGGCGTGCCGGGGTCGAGCAGCAGCTGCACGCGGTCGCGCGGCAGCAGCTTGCCGCGGGCGGTGTGCTTGGCGCGCGCCTCGGCGCCGCCGCCGGCCGCGACCTGCGTGATCTTGGCCTTGAGATCGGCGGCCTGCGCGCTCATCGCGTCGGCATTGGCCTTGAACTCCGGGCTGCGCGGATTGAGCCGGGTTTCCAGGATGGTCATCGTCGTTGTTCCGGGGGATGGCGCCACGCCCTGCGCCCCAGGCGCATGGTAGCCGCGGCTCAGCGGTGTGTGAGCGGTGCGGCGTTGTGCGGCGCCGCGGTCGCGGGATGGCGCCGGAAGTGCGCGAGGGCCAGCAGCAAGGCCACCAGCGAGAGCAGCGCGGACATGAAGAACGGCGCGCCGATGCGCCAGTCGCCGGACGGCAGATGGCTGACTCCCGCCAGCAGTGGCGTGCCGAGGAACGGCGCCAGCACCGCCATCATGGCGTTGAGCGAGGTCAGCGCCCCCATGGCCTGGCCCTGCTCGCTCGCATCGGCGGCCTTGGAAACGATCGCCCCAAGCGCCGGCCCGACCGCGAAGGCGAGCAGGTTGACGACGATGACGACGTACATCAGCCAGCCGACCGTGGTCAGGCCGTAGGCGAGGTAGGCCAGCGTTCCCGAGGCCAGCCCGGCCAGCACCAGCCTGCGCTCGCCGAGGGCCTTCAGCAGCCGGCCAAGCAGGCCGCCCTGCACCAGCGCGGCCATCATGCCGACGGCGAACAGCGACAGCCCCGTTTCGCGCGGGCCCCAGTCGAAGCGGAAGGTGGTGTACAGCACCCAGGTGCTGTGCAGGATGTACTGCGCCAGGTTGGCCACCGCGATCACCGCCACCAGCACGCCGACTGCCCGCAACTGCGTCAGTCCATGCAGCGACGTGAACGGATTGGCGCGCCGCCACTGCAGCGGCCGCCGTCGCTCGGCGGGCAGCGACTCGGGCACGACCAGCAGCCCGTACAGGAAGTTGGCGGCCGACAGGCCGGCAGCGACGTAGAACGGCAGCCGGATGTCGATGCTGCCGAGCAGCCCGCCGACCATCGGACCGACGATATAGCCGATGCCGAAGGCGGCGCCGATCATTCCAAAGCTGCGTGCGCGCGTCTCGGGCGTCGTCAGGTCGGCCACGTAGGCGTTGGCGACCGCGAAATTCGCCGCCAGCAGGCCGCCGAGCACGCGCGCCACCAGCAGGCCGGTGAGCGAGGTTGCCAGCGCCGACAGCAGGAACATCGCACCGAGTCCGGCGATCGAGCCCAGCAGCACCGGGCGGCGGCCGTAGCGGTCCGACAGCGCGCCCAGGAACGGCGCGCAGAAGAACTGCGTCAGGCCGAAGGTGACGATCATCGCGCCATACCAGTAGGTCTGCGCATCGCGGCTGTCGGTGAACTCGCCGACCAGTGCCGGCAGCACCGGCAGCAGCAGGCCGAAGCTCATCACGTCCAGCAGCAGCGTGATGAGGATGAAGACGATGGCGGGACGGCGTTTCATGAGGTCAGCAGCGGGTAATGCAGCAGCGAGGGCAGCGGGCGCCTCAGCGCCGG
>JALORV010000304.1 GCA_025458735.1 Burkholderiaceae bacterium
GCGCTGGCGGCCAGCAGCCCCTACTTCCAGGGCGTGGACACCTCGTTCGACTGCTCGCGGCTCAACAGCATCTACGCCTTCCCGCTGTCCGGCCGCGCGCCGTTCCTCACCGACTGGCCGGCCTTCGAACAGTATTTCGGCAAGCTGCGGCGGCTCGGCGTGGTCGAGAGCATGAAGGACTTCTACTGGGACATCCGGCCGAAGCCCGAGTACGGCACCATCGAGGTGCGCGTGTTCGACACGCCGCTGACGGTCGAGCGCGCCGCGGCGCTGGCAGGCTACCTGCAGGCGATCTGCCGCATGCTGCTCGAGCGCGAAGAGACGCTCACCGAAGACATCTACCTCGCCTACAACTACAACCGTTTCCAGGCCTGCCGCTTCGGACTCGAAGGCCAGGTGCTCGACAGCGTCAGCGGCGAGGCGACACCGCTGCACCTTGCGGTTCTGCGCACCGTCGACGCCTGCCGCCCGCATGCGCGTGAACTCGGAGCCAGCGAGGCGCTCGACGAGATCGAGCGCTGGGTGCGCACCGAAGGCAACGATGCGCGCTGGCAGCGCGAGACCATGCAGCGGCGCCGTTCACTGGCAGAGCTGGTCCTCGACTCGGCCGATCGCTGGCGTGGCGCGGAAGACCCGGCTGAAGAGTCGGCCGAGCGCGCCTAGCTGGCGTCGTGCAGCATGCCGAGCACGGCCTCGTGCAGCGGCCCGGCACTGGCGATCAGCGACAGCTCGGCCAGCGGGTCGCCACCGCTCCAGCTGCTGACGCGGCCGCCGGCGGCTTCGACCACCGGCACGATGGCGGCGACGTCCCAGTGCGCCAGCGTCGGGTCCAGCATCAGGTCGGCACCCCCGGTGGCCAGCGAGAAGTAGCCGAAGCAGTCGCCCCAGGTGCGATACAGCCGCGCGGCGCGGACCACGCGTTCGATCCGATCGGCGTGCGGGGCGCGCTGCTCGCCGGTGCTCCAGTGGGTGGTGGCCAGCACGGTCGCTTCGGCCAGCCTGCTGCACGGACGCACGTGCGCCGGGCGCGACGAACCATCGCCTGCATACAGCCGGCAGGAGTCGCCGTGGCCGATCAGGGCCAGCGCGGCGGCCGGGTGGGCAATCGCGCCGAGAACCGGCCGGAAGCCGGCACCGTCGTCGCGTTCCAACGCAATCAACGTGCCGTAGAGGAAACAGTGGCTGATGAAGGCGCGCGTGCCGTCGATCGGGTCGAGCACCCAGCGGTAGCGTTGGCCCGGCCGCGTTCCGTGCTCCTCGCCGATCACGCCGTGGTCCGGATAACGCTGCTCGATCAGCGCTCGCATCGCCGCCTCGGCGTTGCGGTCGGCGATCGTTACCGGCGAGGCGTCGGACTTCGACGCCACCGCCGTGCCGGAGAGAAACAGCGGCCGGATGACGCCGAACGCGGTGCCGATCAGCTCATGCGTGAACGGTACGAACTCGCGCGCTTCGGCGCCGGACAGTGGCGCGCTGTAGCGCACGCTCGCTCCCCTTATGCGCGCCGGGCCGGAGCGAACAGGCCATCGCACCAGGCGCGCTCGGCGGCGGTGGCCGGCGCGCAAGTCTCGGCCACCGACTGGTGCACCCGGGCCAGTACCGCGTCGTGCCGGCCATCCTTGTTCCACGCGACCAGCCGCTTGCTCATGCGCTCCAGCGCGAAGCGGTTGTTGCCGGTCAGCGCGACGTTGCCGCTCTTCAGTTCGCCCAGCACGCGCAGGGTCGCCTGTTCGATCGCCGGTGCGTCCTGCGGCGTCAGTTCGATCAGCGCGTTGACGTAGCTGCCGCCCCAGCGCAGTCGCGTGGCCGAGCCCTGCGACGATTCGAAGGCCTGGCGCGACCAGTCGACCGCCTGCGCCCTGCCTTCCGGCGTGCCGCGCTTCTTCGCGTTCGAGGCGAGCTGCGACATGTAGTAGTACGGCGAGTGCGAGCGCTTCAGCTCGGCCTGCAGCAGCGCGTCCGACTCGTTCAGCAGGCCGGCCTGGGCCAGCACGTGGCCGGCGGTGGTGATCACTGCCTGGCGCTCGTCGACGCTGGTGACCTCACGGTCGACGCGGGCAGTCTCGGCGCGCACCAGTTCGACCAGCGCCGGCGGCAGCGGTGCGTCCTTGTTGCCGAGTTGTGCCAGGGCGACCTTGCCGAGCACGGCGTACATGCGCGCGCCGTTGGACAGCGTCGCATCGGCGGCCAGGCGGTCGAGCACGCCGTTCCACTGCGCGACCAGTTCGGTGCGCTCCTTCGACTCGGGCGCGGTGACCACGCCGACGATGTCGTCGGCCCCGTAGCCGAGGATGTCGGCGTTGTCGCGCACGAGCTGCGGCTGCGCCAGCAGGCTGCGCACGCTGGCAAGCGCGTCGGCGCGGTCGATGCGCTTGGCGGCTTCCTTGTCCTGCGACGCTGTCAGCAGCGCCTGCAGCACCAGCCGCGAAGAGGCTTCGCGCTGCTCGGCAGGGCAGGCCGCGGCGAGCTTCAGAAGTGTCCCGGCCGCGTCCTTGTCGGCCACGAGCTGGCCGTCGTCGGTGCCCCAGGAATAAAACGCCAGCATGTGCCAGTCCTCGGCGGGCAGCTTCTGTCCGGCCAGTGCGGCGTCGAGCGCCTGCCGCGCCGAATTGCCGCCGGCCAGTCCGCGATCCAGCAGCTGCATGTACTTGGCCGCATCGACCGAGCCCGCAAGGCGCGTCAGTTCGCGGCCGCTGCCGTCGAGCAGCACCATGGTCGGATAGCCGCGCACGCGGAAACGCTCGCCCAGCGCCTGGCCGCTCGGACTGTCGGCATCCACGTAGACCGGAACGAAGGCGCGCGACTTGGCGATGAAGTCGGGTCGCGTGAAGATCGTGCTCTTGACCTGGTTGCAGGGCGGGCACCAGGTCGCAGTCCAGAACAGGAACACCGGCTGGCCGGCCGCCTTGGCGCGC
>JALORV010000305.1 GCA_025458735.1 Burkholderiaceae bacterium
TCCAGTTCGGCCCGCGGCTCCAGCGGGCGCCACAGCCGCGGCTCGATGGCCAGGCCGTCAATGCCGAGCGACCACTTCGCCGTCCGCAGCTCGAACTCAGTGATGCGCCAGCCGTCGACGAGCGTGCCGTCCGTGCCGCGTATCGACAGGCCCGGCACGATGGCCGATGCCGCCGCCGCCAGCACGCGCAGGCCCGGCGCCGTGGTCAGCGTCCAGGCCGTTGCGGTGGCCACCGCGAGCACCAGCAGCAACGCCGGCCCGACGATCGACAGCAGCGTCCCGGGCCACGCTCGACGCGGACGCACCGCTGGCGGGCCGGCCGGAGCCGGCGTGGGAAGGGGGAGGGGTTCGTTCGACATCGATGGATGTTCAGAACGCGATCGCAACCGAAAAGTGCACTCGCAGCTGCTGGTAGCGCTCGCCCCAGGCGACATCGCCCCAGGCGACATCGACCGCGAGCGGCCCGGCCGGCGTGCGCCAGCGCACTCCCAGGCCATAGCCCAGCGCCGGGTCGATGTCGCTGAAGCGCGCCGCGGCGTCGCCGGCGTCCACGAAGGCGGCCACGCCCCAGTTGCCGTCCCAGCGCTCGAGCCACTTGACGACTTCGACGGACGCCACGACGAGCGCGCGGCCGCCGACGACGGCGCCGCCCTGTTCGACACCGAGGCTCTCGAAGTCGTAGCCGCGCACGGTCAGCGCACCGCCGGTGCGGAACAGGAAGTTGTTCGGCACAGCATTGGTGCTCTCGGCCTGCACGCCACCGACCTGGCCGCGCAGGATCAGCACGTCGCGCTGACCGAGCGGCAGGTACTGGACAACGCTGCCGAAACCGCGCAGGAACACATCGTCGATGGTCGTGCCGCCGGCTCCGACCGAGCCCTGCAGCTGCAGCAGGTTGCCGCGCCGCGGGTGCGTGATGTCATCGACGTCGCGGCGCGTCCAGGTATAGGTGGTGGACAGCACATCGAGCGTGGTCGGCGGATCGAGCGGGGTGTCGCGCCGCTCGTGCTCGAAGTTGATGGCCCACTGCGTTTCGGTGTTGCGGCCGTCGCGCGGCCCGACCAGCCGCGAGCGGGCGCCGCCGACTCCCCAGCGCCGGACCAGCAGGTTCTCGATGTCCGAGTCCTCGTACAGCGCGCCGACGCTGTCGCGCGCGCCGCCCGGCCGCGGCGGGAAGATCAGGTCGACGTACGCGAACTCGCCGGTGGTGTCGATCCTGAACCCCGTCTGCAGCTGCCACGGCTTGTCGAAGGTGATCGACTGGCGATAGACGGCCTCGAGATGCGCCCCGGTATTGGTGGCGTAGCCGACTCCCGCCGAGAAACGCCGGAGATGCGCTTCGCGCAACTGCACCCGCAGCGGCACGGTATCGCCGCTGGCGCCCTCCAGGTCGAGCGTGACGACTGCGCTGGAAAAGAACGCCGTCTCCTGCAGCGCCTGCTGAAACTGCACCAGCAGGGCCCGCTCGTAAGGCTGGCCCGGGCGCATCGGGTTGAAGCGCTCCACCAGCGATTCGTCGTGACGCTCGAGCCCCTCGATCCGCAGGGCACCGATGCGAAACGCGGGACCGCTGTCGATTTCCACGCGCAGCCTCGCGCTGGCGGTATCGGCATCGACGTCGGCCCGAGACTCGACCACACCGGCGGCCGCAAAGTCGCGCGCGCCGACTGCCTGCAGCAGCCGGTTCTTGGCGGTTTCCCAGTCGGCGCTGCGAAACGGTGCGCCGACGGGCAGTGTCCAGCCCGAGCGGAGCTGGACGGCGCGCTCGTCGAACGCCGGACCGGCCAGCGCGCCGCGGAAGACAATGTCCACCGCCGCCACGGTCGTCAGCGGGCCGGTTTGCACGACCAGACGGTAGCGCGGTGGTGCGCCCGGGTTGGGCTCGAAGCGCACGGCCGGGCTGAAGTAACCCTCGGTCGCCAGGATCTCGATCGCCGTGCGTTCCGCGCGCCGCAGCTCACGCTCCTCGTCCGCCTCGTCGGCTTCGGGGGGCAGTCGGTAACGCTGCAGCGCTGATTCGATGGCGGCGGCCGTGGCCCCGGAGACGCCGGCAACAGTGGCCAGCCGCTCACCGGCCGCCTCGGAGTCCGCCGGTTGCGCCGATGCGCCGTTCGGCAGGCCAAGCAGGACGATCAGCAGTGCCAGCAATCCGATGCGCAAGGTGCCACCCTGGGAAGCACGACCGCATGCGACCCGGTCGGGGAGCCGTCGCGCAGTGGCCACTTCGCCCCTAGGCGGGCGCAGCGTCGTGCCCGGTCGATGCTAGCAAAGCGGGTGCCCGCGCGATCCGTGCTTGAAATGCCGCCGGATTGCCTTACCTTCATTAAGGTCACTCAACCCATCTCTGGCAACAGCGCCCGATGCGACTCGACAAACTCACCACCAAGTTCCAGGAAGCGCTCGGCGACGCCCAGTCGATCGCGGCCGCCCACGACAACGCCTACATCGAACCGGCGCACGTGCTGCTGGCGATGCTGCGACAGAGCGACGCCGGCGCGCGTTCGCTGCTGCAGCGGGCGGGCGTCAACGTCAATGCGCTGACGACTGCGCTCGACGCGGCGGTCAAGCGCCTGCCGCAGGTCAAGGGCGGCGACAGCCAGATCCAGGTCGGGCGCGACCTCAACGGCCTGCTCAACAGCACCGACCGCGAGGCGGGCAAGCGCGGCGACTCTTACATCGCCAGCGAAATGTTCCTGCTGGCGGTCGCCGACGACAAGGGCGAGGCGGGACGGCTCGCACGCGAGCACGGCCTCAGCCGCAAGGCGCTGGAAGCGGCGGTCGACGCGGTGCGCGGCGGCGCGCCGGTCGAGAGCGCGGAGGCTGAAGGCCAGCGGGAGGCGCTGAAGAAGTACACGATCGACCTGACTGAACGCGCGCAGCAAGGCAAGCTCGACCCGGTGATCGGCCGCGACGACGAGATCCGCCGGACGATCCAGATCCTGCAGCGGCGCACCAAGAACAACCCGGTGCTGATCGGCGAGCCGGGGGTGGGCAAGACTGCGATCGTCGAAGGGCTGGCGCAGCGCATCGTCAACGAGGAAGTTCCGGAGACACTCAAGGGCAAGCGCGTGCTGGTGCTCGACATGGCCGGGCTGCTGGCCGGCGCCAAGTACCGCGGCGAGTTCGAGGAGCGGCTGAAGGCGGTGCTGAAGGAAGTTTCGGCCGAAGCCGGCCGCATCATCCTGTTCATCGACGAACTGCACACGATGGTCGGCGCCGGCAAGGCCGAGGGCGCCATCGACGCCGGCAACATGCTCAAGCCCGC
>JALORV010000306.1 GCA_025458735.1 Burkholderiaceae bacterium
GAAGCAGGGGTCGAGGTCCGCGCCGAAGGCGACGCGGTCGACTTCGCCGACGGTGCTGTTGTTGACGACGCTGACGAACTGCCGCACGCCGCCATTGAAGCTGGTCCCGCGGGTGGCTCGGCCGTAGGGGTCGCTGTACCAAAGGGTGCCGCCGCCGGCGTTGGTGATGCGCGTGGCGCCGAGCGTGACGCGGCGGCGGCAGCCGTTGAAGGCGCTGGCCGTGTCGTCGAAGGCGACGCGGGCAATGCGCGGCGTAACCGGTCCGAGCGGGGCGATCGACGCGCACTCGGGGCCGCGCGCCTGGCGCACCAGCGTCGGCGCGCGCAGCGGATCGTCGACCAGCTCGCCGGCCGCATTGAAGCCCAGGTAGCACAGCTCGACGGTGCGCGCGATGGCGTTGAGGCGCGCCACGTCGAAGTAGCGCGACGGCGAGGTGACGGCGAACGACGGATCGATGAAGACGAGTTCGCTGCCGTCGGTGCGGCGCAGGGCGAGGCCGGAGAACCACGTTTCGTTCAGCCCATTGGTGAAGTCGGAGGTCTGGCCCACCGGCACCAGCACGGCTGCCAGCACGTTGTCCGCGCTCGGGATCACGCGCCCGCGCTCCGTACCGCCGGCCGGCGAGGCGGTGGGCTGAGGCGTGCCGTAGCGCACGGTGGCGAAGCCGGTGCCCTGCGTCACCGTGAACTCGCCGGGGTTGCCGAAGGTGGCCATGGCCGTGACGATCACGCGGCCGCCGAAGCGTGCCGCGTCGGCACCGCGGCCGCAGTCGATCGCTGCCAGCAGTTCGTGCAGGTTGCTCGCGTAGGCGTCGCCCGAATGGGTCTCCTGGTGCAGCATCGTCAGCGCGTCGCAGGACATCTCGAAGGTCTGCAGCACGCCGTTGACCGTGCGCGTGCGGGCGATGCCGTTTTCCCAGGCGATCTTGTAGCCGACGTGGTCCTCGTCCCGGTTGGCGTTTCCGATGCCGTTGGCGGCGTTGAACACGCGCAGCTGCTCGGAGGCATAGCCGAAGGGCACGCCGCTGGCGTCGCGCTCGGTGGTGTCGATGGCGCCGCTGTTGTCGGCGTCGAAGGCGAAATGATTGCGCAGCGCATCCCACAGCGCCGAGCCGCGCGGGTCGCGGCCGTGCTCATGACCGAAGGTGCAGGTGCGGCCGGTGGACGGGTCGGTCGCCGTCGGCGGATGCCAGGTGGGGTACTTCCTGCCGTCGGGGCCGATCACGAAGAAGGTGTCGTGAAACTCCTTGCTGCAGGTATCGACGCCGGCCACCGGCGTCCAGCGGCCCATGGCCGCGCTGTTCGGCCGGGTGCCGCTCGCCGGCTTGTCGGCCTCGTCGTCGGTCTCGCCGTCGCACGAGATGACCGCGCTGCCGGTCAGCAGGAACATGGCCGCGAGCGGGGCAACCGCGCGCAGCCACGTGGTCAGTCGGCGCAGGGGGGTCGTGGCGAGGGTCGGGCGCATCAGGGCAGGAACACAGCGCGGCTCAGCGACGGAACAGCCAGATCAGCAGCGTGACGACGACGGAGATCACGAGCGACGTCATCAGCGGGAAGTGCAACGAGAAGCCTTCGCGCTCGACGTGCAGGTCGCCGGGCAACCGCCCGAGGCCGAGCCGGGCCAGCCATGGCCAAAGCACGCCCAACGCAATGGCGATTAGGCCGCCGATGATCAGCACCCGCTGCATGCAGCCAGCATAGCCGAGGCGCCGCACCGTCGTGGCGGCGGGCCGCCCGGCCGGCAACTACTTCGCGGCGGACTTGCGGGCGGTGCGGGCCGTCTTCAGCGCCTTGGAGGCACGGCCGGTCGGAACCGCCTTGGCCGCCTTCGCCCGCTTGGTCGCGCTCGATGCAGGCACCTTGGCGGCTGCGACGGACTTCGCAGCGCGTCGGGGCGCCGACGAGCGCGCGGCGGTCGCGCGCGCCGCTACGGCGGCTTCGTCGGCGGAGCTGGCGGACTTCGCCGGCTTTGCGGTGGCCGCAGCCTCGGCAGTGCCGTCCGCGGCCTTCTTCCCCTTGCCGGTGGCCGCCTTGGTCCTTGGCTCGAACTCGAAGCCCACGGTCCCGTCGGGCTTGCGCACCAGGAAGGCGGCGAACTTGCGGCGCGTGCGGTTCGAGATGAAGGCGCGCAGGATGTCGGTGCGGCCGTCCTTCAGCAGCTTCTCCATCTGCGCGCGCTCGATCGGCTGCTGCAGGATCACCTTGCCCGAGCGGAAGTCGCAGGTCTTGGCCGGGCCGGTGGCGCGCTCGCACAGGTAGTTCATCGGCTGTTCGAACACGTTCCCGCCGCACTTCGGGCAGGGCCCGAGCGGCTGCTGTCCCGTGAAGTCGACGGCCTCGTCCTGCGCGCCGTCGTCGCTGGCCTGGCCGAAGTCGAACTCGAGCTTGTGCTCGGGCGTCAGCTTCAGCACGGCCGAAAATGGCCGGCCCATCTTGCTGATGAAGCCCGACAGCGGCCCGATCGTGCGCTTGCCGAGCAGTTCCTCGACCTCGTCGACCTCGAACGAGCGGCTGCCGGGATGCTTGGGAATCGAGAAATCGCAGGCGGTGCAGGCGAATCGACGGTAGTTCTCGACCACCGCCTTGCCGCACTTCGGGCACGGCGTCGCGAGCAGCGCCGGATCCTCGATCGGCACCGTGTCGGACTCGTAGCTCTTGGCGCGCTCGACGATCTTCTGCGTCATGCCCGCGATCTCGTGCATGAAGCGATCGCGCTTGAGCTTGCCGCGCTCCATTTGCGCCAGCTTGAATTCCCATTCGCCCGTCAGTTCGGGCGCGGTCAGTTCCGGCACGTCGAGGCCCTTGAGCAGCGTCATCAGGTCGAAGGCCTTGCGCGTGGGGCGCAGGTCCTTGCCGTCGCGCACGATGTAGCGCTGGTCGATCAGGTTCTCGATGATCTGGGCCCGCGTGGC
>JALORV010000307.1 GCA_025458735.1 Burkholderiaceae bacterium
GCAAACCGGCAGTTCGCCATCGCTGCCCACGCCGCCAGCTGTCCCACGGCCTCGGCCATCAGGGAAGCCGGGAAGCGGACGGCGGCCGGCACGGCGTACTCGCCTTCGATGGCGTGGCTCGAGGCCTGCGTGATGCGGTCCACGAACGAGAACGCGCGAAAGCGTTCGCTCATTTTCGGCAGCATTGGCAGCATCGGGAGCAGGCGACGCCGCCCGTTCCGGCGGGCAAGCGGTTCAGGCCGCGGCCGCCATGGCGCGCTGCGCGCGGATGACCACCTTGCAGAAAGTCTCCGGCGTGAACAGCCTCGGCACGTCGGCGGCCTTCAGCGGCGTCTTGAAGCGCTCGGCCGGCACCTCGGTCAGGAATTCCTTCAGCCGTGCCAGGCCGGCTTCGGTGACGATGCCCTTGTTCTCGAACTCGGCTTCCGTCAGCGGTCCGCGCGCGTCCTCGACGATCTTGCCGCGTGGAATCTTCACGCCGAAGCCGCGTTCCAGGCGGAACACCAGGTCGAGGAAGTCGATCGACTCCGCGTCCAGTCCCTCGATCAGCGGCACCGCCGGCTTCACGTCGGCAACATCGCAGCCGAGTGCATCGGCAATGATCTGCGCGACCTTCGGAAACATCGCGTCGATCTCGCTCTGTGGAATTTCGTGCGCCCCCATTTCCTCACTCCATTTTGAAACCGCCGTCGACGTTCAGCACGTGACCGTTGATGTAGCCGGCGTAACGCGAGGCCAGGAACCAGACCGCGTTCGCCACGTCCTGCGGCTGCCCGAAGCGCCGCATCAGGATGCGTGCCTTCACCTGCTCGCCCGCCGCCTCGCGCACCTGTTCTGACATCTCGGTGGTGATGACGCCGGGAGCCACGCAGTTTACCGCGATGCCTCGCGAGGCGAGTTCCACCGCCATCGCGCGCGTGAAAGCCTCGATGGCGCCCTTGCTGGCCGCGTAGTTCGACTGGCCGCGCCCGCCCCTGGCGGCGGCGACCGAACTCAGGTTGACGATGCGGCCCGCGCGCTTCGAGATCATGTGCGGCACCACGGCGCGGGTGACGTTGAACACGCCGACGACGTTGGTGTCGAGCACCGCGCGGATGTCGTCGTCGCCCAGCAGCGCGAGCAGGTTGTCGCGCACGATGCCGGCATTGTTGACGAGCACGTCGATGCGGCCGCGCGAAGCAATCAGCACATCCACCGCCGCGCCGACGGCCGCCGCGTCGCTGACGTCGACCTGCACCGCTTCGGCCTTGCCGCCCGTTCCCCGCACGGCACCGACCACCTCGGCCGCGGCTTCCGCGTTGCCGCGATAGAAGAAAACCACATCGGCCCCGTCTGCGGCCAGTCGCTCGACGATGGCGCGGCCGATGCCCCGGCTGCCGCCGGTGACCAGCGCCACCTGGCCTGCGAGGCCCGAGTCGGTTGTCGGCAGGTCGCTCATCCCCGTCAGCCCGAAATCGCGAAGCCGCCGTCGACCATCAGCGTGTGGCCGTTGATCATGTCGGCTTCCGGCAGGCACAGCAGATACACGGCGCCGGCGACGTCGGCGGGCGTCAGGACCGGCCCGGCCGGCGTCCTGGCACGGAACGACGCCAGCAGTTCCTCGCGGTTGGGGAAGTACGTCAGGGCGTCGGTCTCGACAACGCCCGCGCTCACTGCGTTGACGCGCACGCCGCGCGGGCCGAGCTCCTGCGCCAGCGCACGCACCAGCGACTCGAGCGCGGCCTTGGAGGCGCCGATGAAGGCGTAGTTGGGCATGGCGCGCTGCGCGCCGAGGCTCGACATCGCAATGATGCGACCGCCCCGGTCCATCAGCGGCAGCGCGCGCTGCGCCAGCAGGTTCAATGCGAAGGCATTGGTCTCCATGCACCAGCGCCAGTGCTTGAGCGTCATGTCGAGGGCCGGCTTGAGCACACCGCTGGCCGCGTTGCTGACGACGATGTCGAGGCGCTCGAAGTGATTCGGCAGCTCGGCGAACATCTCGTCGACGCTGTCGGGCACGCCGACGCTCGCCTTGAGCGCCACGGCGCGCCGTCCCAGCGTGCGAAACTCCGCGCACAGCGCTTCGGCTTCGTCGTGGCTGTTGTAGTAGTTGACGACGAGATCGCAGCCCGCATGGGCCAGCTTGCTGGCGATCGCGCGTCCGATGCCGCGCGCGGCACCCGTCACCAGCGCGGTCTTGCCCGCCAGCGGCAGTGCGCCGGGAGCGTTGGCAACGTTGTTGGAATTCGAGGTCATTGGCGAACGTGGAATTTTCGCGCGGGGAGCGCGGCCCGGCCGGTCCGTTTTCAGGCAAAGCGCGCAATTGTAAGGTTTCGGCTCCGGCGCAGCGGGCAGCCACCGACGGCGGCCGGTCGGAGCTTCGTCCGGGCAGCGCCGTGCCGGGCGGGCCGGCTTCGCGTGGCGGCACGGGGCAGGGTGTCGGTCGCGCGCACGCGTGGGCCCATGAAGCGGTAGCTGCGAACGGAGACGCCGCGTGAATCTTCGCTGGGGTGGCACAGGTGGTGATCCGGCCGCGGCACCGGCCGGCGCAGCCGTGGCCCGCGAGCGCGCGGCGTTGCTGCTGGCGCTCGCGCTGATCCTGGTCTGGGGCATCAACTTCAGCGTGCAGAAGGCGGTGTTCGCCGCCGTCACGCCGGGCGGATTCCTGTTCATGCGCTACCTGATCATGCCGCTGTGCGCGGTGGCGCTGCTGTGGCAGCGCTACGGCCTGCAGTGGCCGCGGCTGCCGCGCAGCGAGTGGTGGGCGCTGCTGCGGCTCGGACTGCTGGGCCACCTGATGCACGTCGGCCTGGTGACCTTCGGCATCGACTGGTCGACCGCATTTTCCAGCTCGCTGATCCTCGCCTGCGGCCCGGTGTTCACCCTGCTGCTGCTGCGATGGCTCGGCGTCGAGCGGCTGTCGCGCGCGCACGGCGTGGCCTGCGTCGGCGTGCTGGTGTTCCTGTCCGACAAACTGCTCGGCGCGCAGTGGCGCGCCAGCGGCGGCGACCTGGTGCTGCTGGTGGCCGCTTTTTTCTTCTCCGCGTACACGGTGGCGGCCAAGCCGCTGATCGAGCGCCATGGCGGTGTGCTGGTGATGGCCTACGCGACGCTGCTCGGCGCGGTG
>JALORV010000308.1 GCA_025458735.1 Burkholderiaceae bacterium
GTCGCTGTCCGGAGCGCCCAGGTTCGTCGCCCGCGATGCCGCGGGCACGACCGTCGGCCAGAAGGACTGGCCCGACGGCACCCGCCTCGGCCACGACGGTGCACTCACGCACCTGATCTCCTTCCTGCGCGAACGCGCCGGCGGCGCCGAACTGGTCGGCGTCGGCCATCGCGTCGTGCACGGCGGCCTGCAGTACACGCAGCCGGTGCGGGTCGACGCCGGCGTGCTGGCCGCGCTGGACCGCTTCGTACCGCTGGCGCCGCTGCACCAGCCGCACAACCTCGCGGCCATCCGCGCCGTCATGCACAGCGCGCCGGAAGTGCCGCAGGTCGCCTGCTTCGACACCGCGTTTCATCGCAGCAACGCCGAGCTGGCGCAGATGTTCGCGCTGCCGTTCGAGCTGCACGAGGCCGGCGTGCGCCGCTACGGGTTCCACGGACTCAGCTACGAGTACATCGCCACGGTGCTGCCGGAGGTCGATGCGCGCGCCGCAGCCGGCCGCACTGTCGTGCTGCATCTGGGCAACGGCGCCAGCATGTGCGCGCTGGCCGGCGGCCGCAGCGTTGCCTCGACGATGGGCTTCACTGCGGTCGACGGCCTGCCGATGGGCACGCGCACCGGCAACCTCGATCCGGGTGTGGTGCTCTATCTGATGGACGAGCGCGGCATGGATGTGCGCGCGATCGAGAAGCTGCTGTACCAGCAGTCGGGCCTGCTAGGTGTCTCGGGCCTCTCAAGCGACATGCGCACGTTGCTGGCGAGCGACGCAACACGCGCGAAACTGGCCGGCCGGCATCGGCGAGAACTCGGCGGAGATCCGCGCGCGCATCTGCGCGGCGGCCCGCTGGCTAGGCGTCGAACTCGACGCCGCCGCCAATGCGGCCGGCGGCCCGCGCATCAGCACGGCCGCGAGCCGCGTCACCGCGCTCACGATCCCGACCAATGAGGAACTGATGATTGCGCGCCACACCGAACGGCTGCTGGCGCAGTAGGAGCGACCACGCATGAGCCTCGTCATTCCCCAACCGGTGCTGAAGGGCGCGAAGGCGCTGGTCGTCGGCATCGCCAACGAACACTCGATCGCCTGGGGCTGCGCCAGGGCGTTCCGCGAACTCGGCGCCGATGTCGCCGTCACCTATCTGAATGACAAGGCGCGGCCGTACGTGGAACCGCTGGCGCGCCAGCTCGATGCGCCGCTCGTGCTGCCGCTCGACGTCAGCGCGCCCGGCCAGCTCGAAGCCGTGTTCGAGGCGATCACGCGGCAATGGGGCCGGCTCGACATCCTGGTGCACTCGATCGCGTGGGCACCGAAGGACGATCTGCAGGGCGGGCTGCTGAACTGTTCGGCCGAGGGCTTCGCCAAGTCGATCGATGTCTCCTGCCACTCGTTCATCCGCATGGCGCGGCTCGCGGTGCCGCTGATGACCGATGGCGGCACCATGTTCGCGATGAGCTACACCGGCGCCAACCGCGTCGTGCCGAACTACAACGTGATGGGGCCGGTCAAAGCGGCGCTGGAAGCCTCCTGCCGCTATCTGGCCTACGAACTGGGACCGAAAGGCATTCGCGTCCACGCGATGTCGCCGGGACCGCTGAAGACGCGCGCGGCCTCGGGACTGAAGGACTTCGACCTGCTGCTCACGGAGGCCGCCCAGAAGGCGCCGCTCGGCGAGCTGGTCGACATCATGGACGTCGGTTTCGCCTGCGCTTACCTCGCCACGCCCTACGCGCGGCGCATCAGCGGCGAAACCGTGTACGTGGACGGCGGCGTCCACATCATGGCGTAAGCAGCAACCCATTCAGGGAGCAGCAATGAGCACCGACAGGAATGTGGCCCAGGCGATGGACGTCGCCGGCAAGGTCGCCCAGCTTTACCAGACGCGGGCGAAGAAGGCGATCCAGCACTACGAGGAACGCCTGAAGACGCTCCGCGAGGATTATCTGCAGGCCTTCGCCGGCGTCGTGTCGCCGCTGGAGGTGATGCGTGACTGGGCCGGCTATGCGACCGACTCGATGCAGCGCGGCATCCTGTTTCTCGACGCGATGCGCCAGCGCGGCAACCAGTTCCTGCAGCACACGCGCGAGGGACTGCCGCCGGTGCTGAGCTTCGACTACGAGATGGTCCTGGACGCACGCAGCTTCGAGCGACCGGTCAACTACGCGCTGGTACGGATCGTGCCGCCGGAGGGCGTGACCGTCGATGCGAAGCGCCGCCCTTACGTGATCATCGATCCGCGTGCCGGCCATGGCCCGGGCATCGGCGGCTTCAAGGACGACTCGCAGGTCGGCGTGGCGCTGCGTGACGGCCATCCGGTGTACTTCGTGATCTTCTTCCCGATGCCGGAGCCCGGGCAGACGCTGCTCGATGTCTGTGCCGCCGAGCGCCGCTTCGTCGAGCGCGTGCGCGAACTGCATCCGAAGAGCCCGAAGCCGGCGATCGTCGGCAACTGCCAGGGCGGCTGGGCCGCCATGATGCTGGCGGCCGCGCACCCCGAGGACACCGGGCCGATCGTCATCAACGGGGCGCCGATGTCGTACTGGGGCGGCGCCTGGGAAGACGGCCCGAGCGACAACCCGATGCGCTATGCCGGCGGCATGCTGGGCGGCACCTGGCTCGCGTCGCTGAGCTCGGATCTCGGCGCCGGACTCTTCGACGGCGCGTATCTGGTGCAGAACTTCGAGAACCTGAACCCGGCCAACACCTACTGGGACAAGTACTACAACGTCTACCGCAAGGTCGACACCGAGGTGCCGCGCTTCCTCGAGTTCGAGCGCTGGTGGGGCGGGTTCTACCTGATGAACCGCGAGGAGATCGAGTGGATCACGAACAACCTCTTCGTCGGCAACAAGCTCTGGAAGGGCGAAACCGCGGCGGGCGCGGGCAAGGTCTTCGATCTGCGCGAGATCCGCTCGCCGATCGTGCTGTTTGCCTCGATGGGCGACAACATCACGCCGCCGCAGCAGGCCTTCAACTGGGTTGCCGATGTCTACGGCTCGACCGACGAAATCAAGGCACGTGGCCAGGTCATCGTCGGCCTGCTGCACCAGAGCGCCGGGCATCTCGGCATCTTCGTCTCGGGCGCGGTCGCGAAGAAGGAGCACGCGCAGATCGTCTCGGTGCTGAAGTCGATCGAAGCGCTGCCGCCGGGTCTGTACGGCATGCAGATCCGCGAAGTCGCGGGCAACGGCGGGGCGCCGCACTACGAGGTCGAGTTCGAGGAACACCGGCTCGAGGAGATCGTCGAGCGGCTCAACCGCTTCAAGCGCAAGGACGAGGCGGCGTTCGAGGCCGTGGAAAAGGTCTCGAACTTCAACCAGACGGCGTACGAACTGTTCGCGCGGCCGTGGGTGCAGGGGCTGTCGAGCGAGGCGGGGGCAAAGCTTGCCCGCGAGCTGCACCCGCTGCGCGCGGAACGCTGGATGCTTTCGGACCTCAACCCGTGGCTGGCGTGGGTTGGCCCGGCGGCCGACTGGGTGCGCGAGCAGCGCAGCGCGCTCGACGCCGACAGCTTG
>JALORV010000309.1 GCA_025458735.1 Burkholderiaceae bacterium
GAGCCGCGCATCGTAGGGGTCGACGTTCACCGGCAGCTTGCGTTCGCGCCACAGGTAATACAGGGCATCCTCGTAGCCCGGCACGACGAAGCCGTCGTCCACACCGAGCCGCTGCGCCAGCCGGCGGATGAAGCGCTCGGCGTCGGCGGTCGTGCATGAGGCGGCCGCACGCTCGTCGGCGAACAGAGCCGCATCGCGCCAGCACGGTTCGCCGTCGGCTCGCCAGAAGATCGACAGCGCCCAGCGCGGCAGCTGCTCGCCCGGATACCACTTGCCCTGCCCCAGGTGCAGGAAGCCGCCGCCGCCGTAGCGCTCCTTCAGCCGCAGCAGCAGGTCGATGGCGAGGCGCCGCTTGCCCGGACCGAGCGCCGCGGTATTCCATTCGGCACCGTCGCGATCGTCGATCGAAACGAAGGTCGGCTCGCCGCCCTGCGTCAGGCGCACGTCCATCGCGACCAGATCGGCGTCGACGCGCTGTCCCAATTCATCCAGCGCGCGCCACTGTTCGTCGGAGTACGGCTTGGTGACGCGCGGCGCCTCGTAGATCCGCGTCACCTGCATCGCGTGGCCGAACTCCACTTCGCACTCATCGACGACCCCGCTGATCGGCGCCGCGGTGGTGGGCTCCGGCGTGCAGGCCACCGGCAGGTGCCCTTCGCCGGCCAGCAATCCGGAAGTCGGATCGAGACCGATCCAGCCGGCGCCCGGCAGATAGACCTCGCACCATGCGTGCAGGTCGGTGAAGTCACGCTCGGCCCCCGAGGGCCCGTCGAGCGCCTGCACATCCGGCTTCAGCTGGATCAGGTATCCCGATACGAAGCGCGCCGCCATCCCGAGGTGCCGCAGCACCTGCACCAGCAGCCACCCGGTGTCACGGCACGAGCCGGCCGCCAGCGTCAGCGTCTGCTCCGGCGTCTGCACGCCGGGCTCGAGCCGTATCAGGTAGCGGATCTCATGCTGCAGCCTCTGGTTCAGCTCGACCAGGAAGTCGATCGTGCGGCGGTCCCTGCGGTCGACGCTGGCGATGAAGTCGCGCAGCCGCGGCGTCAGCGCATCGCAGGCGAGGTACGGCTGCAGGTCGTGCCGCAGGCTCGCTTCGTAGCCGAACGGGAACGACTCGGCGCCCGGCTCGAGGAAGAAGTCGAACGGGTTGTAGACCGCCATTTCGGCGACCAGGTCGACCGTGACCTGGAACTCGGTGGTCTTCTCCGGAAACACCAGCCGCGCGAGGTAGTTGGCGAACGGATCCTGCTGCCAGTTGATGAAGTGCAGCTCCGGCTCGACCCGCAGCGAGTACGACAGCACCTTGGTGCGGCAGTGCGGGGCCGGCCGCAGCCGGACCAGCTGCGGGCCGAGACCCACGCGCCGGTCGTAGCGGTAACGGGTGACGTGATTGAGGGCAACGTGGATGGACAAGGTGTTCCCCGTTCAGCGCCGCCCGGCGGCGGCCAGTGGCTCAGCGCGGCGCGACACGCGTCACCGACTGCGCCACCAGCTGCATCGGGGCGGGATTTCCTTCGGCCTCGCCCTCGAGGCTCGCCGGCAGTGGCGCGCGCGGCGGCTGGGTCACTTCGGTCTCCAGTCGCGGCGCTGCGCTGTCGCGCTGGGCATCGCGCCAGGTGGGATCCGGAATCTCCTGGAACACCTGCTTGAGCCGCGCGCCCCAGGTATTGCGAATCATCTGCATGTACTGGTTCTGCTGGTCGACCTGCACGAACTTGGTCACCCTCAGCGCGCCCTCCTCGTAGACCAGCAGGTCGAGCGGCAGACCGACCGAGATGTTCGAGCGCAGCGTCGAGTCCATCGAAATCAGCGCGCACTTCGCGGCCTCCTCGAGCGACGTCGACGGCGCGATCACGCGGTCGATGATGGGCTTGCCGTACTTGGCCTCGCCGATCTGGAAGTACAGGTTCTCCGGCGTGGCCTCGATGAAGTTGCCGGCGGCGTACACGTGGAACAGCCGCATCCGCTCGCCGCGGATCTGGCCGCCGAAGATGAAGTTGCAGTTGAACTCGATGCCGGCGTCCTTGAGCGCCTGGCCGTCGCGGCGGTGCACTTCGCGCACGGCCTCGCCGACCACGCGCACCGCGTCGAACATCGTGCCGGCGGTCCAGACGCTGTCGGTATGCGGACCGAGGTTCTCGCAGACGATCTGCCGCACGGCCTGCGTGATCGCGAGGTTGCCCGCACTGAGCAGCGCGATCAGGCGCTCGCCGGGATGCTCGAAGACCGTCATCTTGCGGAAGGTCGAGATGTGGTCCACGCCTGCGTTGGTCCTCGAATCGGACAGGAAGACCAGTCCGCGGTCGAGCAGCATGCCGACACAGTAAGTCATGCAATCACCTCTTCTGAGGGCCGGCGCATCTCACGACTGCCGGCTCCGTCGCGCACCCTCGGTGGCCAGCGGCGGCACCAGGAAGTCCTGGCTGATGCGCCCGCCGATGTCATTGACCCGCTCCAGGAACGCGGTCAGGTACTGGTGCATGCCCCGCGCGAGGATGTCCTCGATCGTTCCATAGCGCAGTTCCGCCCGCAGCAGGCCGGCGCGCCGTTCGGTCTCGCCCGAACGGCTGTTGCGCACCATCTCGAGGTTCAGGCAGACCTCGTTCAGGCACGACAGCAGCGAGCGCGGCATGTCGCCACGCAGGATCAGCAGCGCCGCGACCCGCGATGGCGTGACCACGTCGCGGTAGACCTTGCGATAGATCTCGAAGGCCGATACCGAGCGCAGGATCGCGGCCCAGTGGTAGAAGTCGAGGTGCTGCTCGCTGGCATCTTCGCCGCGGGCATTGGCCACCAGCGAGCCGGGCTGGGCGACGCCGTGGTACTTGACGTCGAGCAGCCGCGCCGTGTTGTCGGCGCGCTCCAGGAAGGTGCCGAGGCGGATGAAGTAAAACGCCTC
>JALORV010000310.1 GCA_025458735.1 Burkholderiaceae bacterium
AGCGTCGATCCCGCCATGGCGAATGCCAAGATCGACCTCAAGGCGGTCTACACGAACGACTTCGTGAAGAAGGCCAACGCGAAGTATCCGAAGTAGGGCGACGGCCGGCGGCCGGTCGCCTGCGCAGGCGTGGGCGGCCGACGGCCCGCCGCACGCCTGGACCGCGCCGATTACGAGGACGGACTCCGTTGACGACGCCTGCGCTTTCGCTGCGCGACATCACCTGCACCTTCGTCAGCCGCGACGACCGCTCGCAGCGCTACACGGCGGTGCGCGACGTCACTCTGGACATCGCACCCGGCGAGTTCGTCAGCGTCGTCGGTCCGACCGGCTGCGGCAAGAGCACCCTGCTCAACGTTGCGGCCGGCCTGCTCGAGCCGAGCGCGGGCGCGGTGCAGGTGTTCGGCGAGCCGCTGGCCGGCGTCAACCGCCGCGCCGGCTACATGTTCCAGACCGAGGCGCTGATGCCCTGGCGCACGGCCCGCGACAGCCGGTTTCGGCGACCGCTATCCGCACCAGCTGTCCGGCGGCATGCGCAAGCGCACCGCGCTGGCGCAGACACTGGTGCTCGACCCCGACATCATTCTGATGGACGAGCCGTTCTCGGCGCTCGACATCCAGACGCGGCAGCTGATGGAAAACGAGGTGCTGGAGCTATGGGCACTCAAGAGGAAAGCGGTGCTGTTCATCACCCATGACCTGGACGAGGCGATCGCCATGAGCGACCGGGTCGTCGTGCTGTCGGCCGGCCCGGCCTCGCATCCGATCGGGGAATTCGCGATCGACCTGGCGCGGCCGCGCGACGTTGCCGAGGTACGGGTGACGCCGCGCTTCATCGAACTGCACAAGGCGATCTGGGACGTGCTGCGCGAGGAAGTGCTGAAAGGCTACGCGCAGCAGAAGCAGGCCGCCTGAGGTGCGGGCAATGTGGAACGCCATCCGCCCCAACGCCCGCAACCTGCGCTACTGGCAAGTCGGCCTGCTGCTCGTGCTGTTCGGTGCCTGGCACGTGCTGACCAAGCCCGGCCTGATCCCGCCGATCTTCTTCGACGGCGAGAACGACGCCAAGTTCTTCTTCGGCGAACCGCTCAAGATCCTGCATCGGATCTGGTTGTGGTTCTTCGTCGATCGCGACATCTACCAGCACCTGTGGGTGACGCTGCTTGAAACGGTGCTCGCCTTCGTCATCGGCACGGTGGCCGGTCTCGTGATGGGCATGTGGCTGGCGCTGTCGCCGCTCGCTGCGGCCATCCTCGACCCGTACATCAAGGCGCTGAACTCGATGCCGCGGGTGATCCTGGCGCCCATTTTCGCGGTCTGGTTCGGACTCGGCATTGCCTCCAAGGTCGCGCTCGGATTCACGCTGGTGTTCTTCATCGTCTTCTTCAACGTCTATCAGGGCGTCAAGGAAGTCAGCCCGACCGTACTGGCCAGCGCCCGCATGCTCGGGGCCACGCGCCGCCAGCTGCTGCGGCACGTCTACCTGCCGAGCGCCACCAGCTGGGTGTTCTCGTCGCTGCACACCTCGGTCGGGCTGGCCTTCGTCGGCGCGGTGGTCGGCGAGTACCTGGGCTCCTCGCGCGGCGTCGGCTACCTGATCCTGCAGGCCGAAGGCACCTTCGACATCAACACCGTCATGGCGGGCATCCTGGTGCTGACGGGCTTCGCCCTGGTGCTCGATGGCATCGTCGGTCGCGTCGAAAGGCGCCTGATGAAGTGGCAACCGCGCGCCGGAGAGACCGAAAAGCTGTAGTTTTTCTGCCGACGGTTGCGCTTTCGCGACCCGTTCCGGCGACTACCCTCGCTAGACTTTCGTAATCGGTCCACGCGGGGATGGAAGCCATTTACGAATACGCCAACCAGCAGGCGGCCGAGCCGTTCTGGAAGCGCATCCAGAAGTTCTTCCTGCTGCCGCTCGACCGCGCGGTGCTGCTGCGGATCGTCGGGCTGTCGGCGGCCCTCCTGCTTTCCCTGCTGCTGCTGTTCCTGGGCGCCTTCGGTGCCGCGCTGCTCGCCGGGGCAGTGATCGCGCTGCTGGTCGTCGGCGCCCGCTACGGCTTCAAGATCATCGAGCGGTCGTCCAAGGGCTACCTGGTGCCGTCGGACTACCCGCTGACGGACGAGGACCTGGTCGGCCCGTATCTGCCCTACAAGTACGTCGCGATGAACCTCGTGTTCGCCGTGGTGGCCGGCCTCCTGATCATGGTGCTGGGCGGTCACGAGCTGCTTGGCATCCTGGTGTGGGGATTTGCCTTCGTCGTGCTGCTGCCCGCCGCCACCATGCGCCTGGTGATGACCGGCAGCCTGCGCGGTGCGCTCAATCCGACCGAGCTCTTCAACACGATGCGGCGCATCGGCAAGCCGTATGCGGCGCTGTGTGCCTTTGTTTTCTTCACCGACCTGTCGCGCACCTACGGGCTGGCATTTCTTGCCCAGGCGGGTGGCGTCGGCGCGGGCATGTCGGCGGCTGCCGGCGGCGGGGCGGGCGGGCTCGGCATCGGCGCGGCCCTGCTCGTGTTCCTGCTGTCGGTCGGATTCTGGTACTTCAGCTACGTGATGTGCGCGCTGATCGGCTACACGATGTACCAGTATGCCGACCGGCTCGAGATCTCGGTCGTCGGCCCCGGCGAGGAACGCCTGAAGAGCTCGACCGGGCGGCACGCGGACGTCAAGGCACGCACGCGCGACGCGCTGATCGGCCAGCTGGTCAGTTCCGGCGAGATCAAGGACGCCATCAACCTGCTGCAGGACGACCTGCGCGACCGGCCGCAGGACCTGTCGCTGCATGCCCGGCTGCACAAGCTGCTGCTGGCGGAAAACTACGGGCCGCGTGTCGAGGACCACACCGAGAAGTACCTTGCGCTGCTGGTGCGCTCGCAGAACTGGCGCGAGGCACTCGAACTGGTGCAGGAAGCCCTCGAGCGTCGTGCCGACTGGTCGCCGCGCCAGGTCGAGGCGATTGCTCCGCTGGCGCGGGCCGCCCTGCAGAAGGGCCAGCCGCAGCTGGCTGCCACGCTGATCCGTGGATTCGACAAGAAGCACCCGAACCATCCGGACATCCCGCAGATCTACTTCGTCGGCGCGCAGCTGATGGCCGAGTCGGCCAAGCGGCCGGACGAAGCGCGGCGCATCCTGAAGTTCCTGCTGCAGCGCTATGCGGCCGATCCGGTGGCTGCCGAGGCGCGCAGGTATCTCGAAGTGATGGACGTGTGCAGCCGCGTGTCGAGGTCCAGTTCGAGCTCCGAGGCAGGAACCGTGCCCGGATTGGCGCGCGTCGTGCCGCGTGTGGTCGCGCCGCGGACGGTCAGCGGTGGCTCGCGGTTCGGCGCCAGCCCGCCCAGTGTGGCCGGCGAGGGGAAGTGCTGCGCCAGCCGCTGCCGCACCTGGTCCGCCTGCTGGCGCAGGCCGTGCCGCGAATAGGTGGTGAAGAGCCCCAGCAGGCAGTCGGCAAGCTGCCGTCCGTACAGGTTGCGGGTGGTCTCGGTGCCGAGCAGTCCGTCGAGCACGCGCAGCGCTGCCGCGTCTTCGCGCGTGGCGACCAGGCGCCGCGCCAGCCTCAGCTGCTCCTCGACCGGCAGCACGGCCAGCACGTGCGGCTGGCTCATCTGCGTGTAC
>JALORV010000311.1 GCA_025458735.1 Burkholderiaceae bacterium
GCCGAACAAGGCGGTGGTCGGCGCCAACGCCTTCGCGCATGCCTCGGGCATCCACCAGGACGGCGTGCTGAAGGCGCGCGACACCTACGAGATCATGCGCGCCGAGGATGTCGGCTGGCATGCCAACAAGATCGTGCTCGGCAAGCTTTCCGGCCGCAACGCCTTCAAGCAGCGGGTGCAGGAGCTGGCGATCCCGATCGAGAGCGAGACCGAGCTCAACGCCGCCTTCGCTCGCTTCAAGGAGCTCGCCGACCGCAAGTCGGAGATCTACGACGAGGACATCCAGGCGCTGTTCTCCGACGAGACCGTCACGCCGCACGACGAGCACTTCAAGCTGCTGTCGCTGGCACAGCGCTCCGAGACCGGCGAGCGTCCGCACGCGCGCGTGGTGCTTGCCATCGGGGCCGAGGAGGTGTCCGCCGAGTCCGACGGCAATGGCCCGGTCGATGCCTCACTGAAGGCGATCGAAAGCCGGGTCGGAAGCGGCTCGGAGCTGCTGCTGTATTCGGTCAACGCGATCACCACCGGGACCGAGTCGCAGGGCGAAGTCACCGTGCGGCTGGCGCGCGCCGGGCGCATCGTCAACGGCATCGGCGCCGACCCGGATATCGTGGCGGCTTCGGCCAAGGCCTACCTGAACGCCCTGAACAAGCTCTACAGCGGGGTCGAGCGGCTCAACCCGCAGACCTCGCTTGCGCCCTGAGCTGCGGCGCCGCCCGCCGGCCGGGCCAGCGGGACCGCAGCGTCGACGACCGGCTCAGTGAATGGCGATGCGGCCCAGCGCGCCGTCGGAACGGAACGCCCGCCAGCTGCCTTCCACCGGCCGGCACAGGCCATAGCGGAACGGCACGGTCTCGCGGCCGGGGGTGGCAAAGCGCAGGTCGATGAACCAGACGCATACGTCACTGCTGCTGCGCTCGATGCCGTCGGCGACCGGAAACTGCGCGAACCAGCGAAAGAACGCGAACTCCGGGTGGTCCCAGGCGCTGCGCGCGAGCGCGGCGTCGCCGGGATCGCCGTACTTGCGGACGCTGCGCCACTCGGCCTGCGCCAGCGGCAGATAGGGTGCCGAGAAGCGCCGGATGAAGTGATCCGCGGGCGTGACACGCAGCGGCTCGGTGCGGCGCGTGTTCACATGTGCGGTGCGGTAGGTGGTGCCGTCGAACACGACGACGGTCCAGTTGAACGGGGACGCCGGCCGGGGAGCAGCATCGACGTAGACCGGTGTGATGCGCTCGCGTGCCGCGTACTCGCGCGCAAAGGCGAGCGCCTCGCCGCGGCCGGTCAGGCTGACGCCGACCCAGGCCGGCAGCAACAGCAGGGCGACCACGGCCGGTATCCGCGAGTTGCGCCACAGCGCCGACGCGAGCAGGCCCGCGACGATGATGCCGCTGACGACCAGGTCGATGATGAAGGTCGAGCCGAGTCCGAACCGGGCGTCCGACAGCGGCGCCAGCAGCATCGTGCCGAACTGCGTGATCCAGTCGCCGAGGATGTGGATGCCCAGGCCGGCGGCCGCAATCCAGCTGGTGCGCTTCCACGCGGCGGGATTGCCGATGAGGCGGGCCGCGATTGCGCCGATCAGCAGCGACCACAGCGGCCACATCAGCAGCGAGTGCGTGATGCCGCGGTGACCGCGCAGGTAGGCAAGATCCGAGATCCACGACAGCACGAAGTCGAGGTCGGGGAAGGTCGCTGCCGCGGTCCCGATGGCAATCGCCTGCAGCGGCGAGATGGGCGGACCCAGCCAGCGCGCGGACGGCACCGCGTCGGGCGGCGTCGATGACCGTGACGGCGTGAGCGCGCGGGCGAGCAGGGCGCCCGACAGGGCGTGGGTCAGCGTGTCCAAGGGCGGGGTCGGAGAGTCAGGGACGTCGCCGGGGCGGGGCGGATCGACCGCCCCGGCTCGCGGCTTGGACCGCAGGTTACCGATGCCGGTTCACTGGTCGGCAGCGCCCGGAGTCGCCCGGGCGGGACAGCCCGGCCGGCACGCGCGATCCGCTATACTCCCGCGCTTCACGGCACGGCCCTCCTTCCGTGTCCGCGTGTTGCCGGGACGACGCCGGCGTTGCAGTTTTCATCTTGCAAAGCAAAGGGAAAGGGAAAGCATGTCCGTTGCCAATATCAACAAGTCCGAAATCGTTGCCAAGTACCAGCGCGCGAAGGCGGATACCGGTTCACCCGAAGTGCAGGTCGCTCTCCTGACGGCCCGCATCAACGAACTGACCGACCACTTCAAGACCCACGTGAAGGATCACCATTCACGCCGCGGTCTGCTGAAGATGGTCAGCCGGCGCCGCAAGCTGCTCGACTACCTCAAGGGCAAGAACCCCGAGGCCTACAAGGGCCTGATCGACAGCCTCGGCCTGCGCAAGTAGTCAATGTCCCGGATGCCAGTGCAGTCGGCCTGCTTGGAGTGGTCCACGCAGCCGGCTTGCTGTCGTCCGGCCGAATCGCGCGCCGCGATATGGACGTAAGGGCGGGTCTTCCGCACCGAGTCGTCGATACCGCGGCGTGCCGGGCCGCCGGGGTCGTACCCCCGCGTGGCCAGTCACCAGAAAAGAGGAATCCCAAGTGTTCGAAAAGGTAACCAGGAAATTCGCGTTCGGAGCGCACACCTGCACGCTCGAGACCGGCGAAATCGCCCGCCAGGCGGGCGGGGCCGTCGTCTGCTCGCTCGATGACACCGTCGTGCTGGCGACTGTGGTGGCCCGCAAGGAAGCCAAGCCCGGCCAGGACTTCTTTCCGCTGACCGTCGACTACATCGAGAAGACCTACGCAGCCGGCCGCATCCCGGGCGGCTTCTTCAAGCGCGAAGGTCGTCCGTCGGAAAAGGAGACGCTGACCTCGCGCCTGATCGACCGGCCGATCCGTCCGCTGTTTCCCGATGGCTTCTTC
>JALORV010000312.1 GCA_025458735.1 Burkholderiaceae bacterium
GCCCGGCGCGCACACGATCGAGATCCGCAACGCCTCCTCGCCGCCGTTCTCGGTCCGCATCGAACTGCGCGCCGGTGAAACCATCAACCTGCAGCATCGCTTCTAGGGCCTGCTCACGCTAAATGCGGGAGATGCGTTGGGCCGCAACGCGGATGGATGCGCGAAGGGCGGCGCTGCGAAGGGCGGGTCCCCTTCGCAAGCCGCCCGACAAAGCAGACGCCGCGTTTCGGCCCAACCCTGTGGGAAAGCGAATGGCGGGCGCATTGCGGCGTTGCCGCTTCGCTGATTGGCATCAGCCAACGGCGCTCGCGGCGCCTTGCACTGCATCCCGCCATTCGCTTTTCGCACTCCCGCATTTAGCGTGAGCAGGCCCTAGGCGCCGCGGGAACTGCCAGACAGGCGCCGATCGCCCGGCAATTCCGGGCTTCGCGGCGGTTGAGTCCGGGCCGTCCATCGGCTAGCCTCCGCGAACCTCTGATTGGGAATGGGAGTGCCGTCCGTAACCGCGCCTGCGCCGCGCGGTCCCGCGACCGGCGCGCTGATGACCGAGACCATCGCCCCGAAGTCGCCGACCCTGTCGCCCAACGTCAAGCTGGTCGGCCGCTACTCGGTACTGCGCGAACTGCGGCGCGATCGCTACACCACCGTCTTCCTCGCGTTCGATCCGGTCCTGAACCGCGAACTCGTCGTCAAGGCCGTGCAGCTCCATCCGTCGCAGGGACAGGACCGCAAGGCCCATGAGCGCATCGAGCAGGCCTTCATGCGGCAGGCGCAGGCCGCCGGCAAGCTTCATCACCCGCACATCGTCACGGTGTTCGATGCCGGGCATGTCAATCGCATCGGCTACATCGCGCTGGAAAAGGTCGACGGCAAGCTGCTCGACGAGCTGCTTGCCGAGGGCTACCGGCCCGGCTTCCTGCAGGCTGCCGACATCGTGGCGCGCGTGGCCGATGCGGTCGAGTTTGCGCACGCGCGCGGCATTCCGCACGGCCACCTGTCGCCGTCGCGCATCTACCTGCAGGGGCCGGAGCGCATGCCGAAGGTGATGGGCTTCGGCGGCTGGATCGACAGCGGCCTCACCGGCGACTTCGAATTGCAGGGCACCGACAAGCTGCTGCCGTTTTTCGGCGACGAGCTGGCCGGCGAGGCTCGCCGCAAGGACGTGCGCGCCATCGGTGCGCTGCTCTACACGCTGCTCACCGGGGTGCGCCCGGACGTGAAGGCCCTGCGGGCGCAGGGCCGTGGCGCCGAGAACCCGATCCTGCAGCTGCGACCGACGGCGCCACTGGCACTGGCCGAGATCGCGGAGCAGGCGCTGGAGCTCGGCGGCACGCGCGTGTTCGCCAGCGCGGCGCAGGTGCGCAACGCCCTGACCACTTTCCTGTGGGGCAACCGGGGCGAGATGCCGCTGCCCAATTCAGCCACCATCACCGGCATGCCGGCACGCCTGACCGTGGTGCCGCAGCGCTCGGCGACCTTGACGGTCGCCACCGTCATGACGCCGGCGCGTCGCGAGCCGGCACGCGCGCCGCGACTGCCATGGCGCATGCATGCCATCGCCGGCACCGCTGCGCTGCTCGCACTGGTCGCTATCGCCGTCATTGCGCTCAACGGCAGGAAGCCCCCGGCACCAATCGAGGCCGCCGGCGCGCTGCCAACGGCCACGGCACCGCAACCGCTGCCTGCAACGGGAGCGCCGCCAGCCACCGACACGGCGGCGGTTGCCGGTGATGCCGCAGGTACCGAGGCCGCCGAAACGCCCGCCCGGCCGGCTGCGGCCGACGCCGCCGCGGAGGCGCCCGCCGGCGCCGGACGCCCAGCGTCACGGGCGCGCGACGCGCGCCCACCGGCGACCGCGGTGCAGGGCGTCGTCGCCCTCGCGATCGTGCCCTGGGGCACGGTGTACATCGATGGCACTGCGCGCGGAACCACGCCGCCGCTCACCCAGCTGACACTGCCCGCCGGACGTCATACGATCGAGATCCGCAACGGACAGCAAACTCCCTACGTCGCGCAGGTCGATGTGACGCCCGAGCGTCCACAGCAGATCCGCCACCGCTTTCAATGAAACGAACCCGGCTGGGCCCTGGATGGCGGTGCGCCGCGCCACTGGCGCTGGTGGCCCTCGGCGGCTGCGCCGCCTTCGCGCCGCCGCCGCCGCCGCCCGCGCCGCCGCCGGCCACGATCAGCATTGCGCGGCTGTACGAGCAGCCGGCCGAGCGCTCGTTCGTCAACGGCCTGCGCTTTTACGAGGAAGGGCAGTACGAACGCGCCGAGACGCTGCTGAAGCGCGCGCTGAACGAGGGCCTGCGCGATCCGCACGATATCGCCGTCGCGCAGAAGCACCTGGCCTTCATCGCCTGTGCGTACAACCGCCCGGTCGACTGCGAGCAGGCGTTCCGGGCCGCGTTCCTGTCCGACCCCGGCTTTCGCCTGACCGACGCCGAGGTCGGTCATCCGCTGTGGGGCCCGGTCTACAAGCGCGTGGCGTCCGAGCAGCCGCCCGCGGCCGTCACGCCCGCCCCGGCGCCGAGATAACCCCGACCGCCGCCGGCGGTCAGAAGCCGATGCGCGCCTTGCGGGCGACGCGATCGTCGGCGATGTCCTCCGGACTCACCTCGTTGCGACCGTCGAGCTTGGCATTGCCGAAGGCAGCCAGCATGGCGCGCCGCATCTCGCGCGGCTTCAGCCGCGCCAGCCGGTCGAGGCTGTCGGCCGCCAGCTGCGCCGGGAAGGCGCGGCCCCAGGCATGCTCGCCGCGCAGTTCCTCGTAGATGCTCTGCGCGATGCGGCGCGAACCTTCCAGATCGGGCGCCTCGATCGCGTAGACGTTCATGCGGTTGAGGATGGGCTCGGGGATGCTGCGTGCGTCGTTGGCGGTCGCGATCCACACGACTTCCGAGGCATCGATCGGCACCTCGGCGAACTCGTCGATGAACTCGCTGGCGGTGTCGTGCTCGAGCAGCGTGTAGAGGCTGCCGAGCGGATCGTACTGACTGTCGCCGCTCGCCTTGTCGATCTCGTCGACGACGATCACCGGGTTGGCATAGTCGCCGTTGACCAGCGCATCGAACACCTTGCCGGGCTTGGCGTTCTTCCACTGCGCCGAGGCACCCGACAGGATCCAGCCCGCCGTCAGCGACATCGGCTCCAGCTCGAGCGGGTCCTCCGACGACAGGCACAGCGCGAGCTGCTTGCGGATGTCTTCCAGCGGCTCTTCGAAGTTCGGCAGTTCCTGGATCAGGCTGTCGATGTCGGGCAGCGCGGAAGGCTTGATGACGAAGCGCTGGCCGCCGCTGCGGATCATCTTCACGTAGGTGGCACGCAGGGCTTCGTTGGCGCCGGCGCCAAGCTCCTGCAGGTCGGACAGCGCCTCCTCGACGCGCGGAATCGCGTAGACGTCCTTGAATCCGGCGATCGAGATCGGCGATGGGATCGTGGCAGGCAGGCTCATGGCAACCTCCGGGCTTCGGTCACGGTTCCTCCAGGGTGATGACACGCTAACGGGTCGGCGCTTGATCGATCAATAAGCAAGTCCCTTGCCAGAAATGTTGCAAATCGGACGGCAAAAGGCAAAGCACTCGCTGCATTCGAGTGCTGCCGGACGACGGCTGTTCCCGTGAATGGCCGGCCTCTGCGAGCCGGCAACGGCGCTACGCGGCGGGCTGTGGCGGCACGAAGCGCAGGCCCTGCTCCGACGCCCACACCGCCGCTTCGACGCGCGACTTGAAGCCGAGCTTCTTCAGCAGGTGCTTCACGTGCACCTTGACGGTGCCCTCGGTGATCGAGAGGTTGCGCGCAATCACCTTGTTGCTCTGGCCTCCGGCGATGCAGCGCAGCACCGCCAGTTCGCGATCGGTCAGATCGCGCACGTC
>JALORV010000313.1 GCA_025458735.1 Burkholderiaceae bacterium
GGCTTGCTGCGCTGGCTGGGTTCTGGCCGCCTCGTGTGGAATGCTCGTAGCGCAGGTCCTGGTCGATGCGTGACATCAACGCCTGGTCGTTGACGCTGGCCTTGGCCTGTCCCTTGGCACTGAGGTTGACGCTGTAACCGGCGGTGCCGGCAGCGTTGGTCAGGGCCGTGTCGCCGCTGCCCTCGTACACCACGTCGGCGACGACCCGGCCGTCCTTGTCAGGGCAATAGTCGAGGCCCACGGTCAGGCGGGCTCGCGTATTGGTCCGCGATGACCCGCGCGTCTCGCGCATTTCCATGTCGGCTTTCAACGTCAGGCGGGAGCCGCTGCCGTCAACTCTCACTTTCATCGTTACGCGGCGCTGACCTGCGGGGCCCTCGGAATCGGCGGCCGTGTCCTCGGTGTCTTCCTTAGTGAGTTCGGGGCCGGTTTCAAGCGTGAGCAGGGTGCTGATCAGCCCGAGGCCAGTGCCGCTCATCAGGGTGCCACCTATCGCCACGCTCTCAGCGGCGGCGGCCTGCCTGGACGCCCGAGCCATGGACTCGAGGCTGGCAGTGGCGGCGGCAGTGGAGGCCGTGGACTCAGGTGCGGTCGGACTCCCGGCCCATTGCGTGCCGATCATCGCCGCCGCGCCGAGCGTGGCCGCGGCACCTAGTGCTAGTCCCCATCGCATACGTTGTCCTCGCGTTCGCTGGAAGTCGCTCGTTGCGATGGATCAGCGCGGGCAATCCGTTGCAGCCGTCTCGTCTCGTTGCGCAGCGCCGCCGACAGCGCCCAGCAAGCCACCAATGGCCGAGCCGACTTGTCGTCCGTAGCCGCCGCCGAGCGCCTTGCCACCGACCTCCGCGCCGGCGGCAGCACCGGCGGTGGCTCCGTTGGCCGCGGTCGTGGGCGGGCAGTCAGGTTTGGCGCGGGCCGCGGTGGGAGCGGCTGGGGTCTGAACCGTGGCGGGCTGGGCTGCGGCGGAGGTTGCGACAGCCGCGTTGCCTGGCGCAGCGCCCGAAGCCGCACCCACTGCGCTGCCGGCCGCCGCTGCGCCCGACCGACGCAGCGCGATCGTGATCGTCGCCTTGCCGCCGGTCGGTCCCGGCACGTCCAGTGTGCGCGTGGCCTCGAGTGCCTGCGCATCGCGCGGCAGGTCGAACACCTGCACCGGCAGGGGCGGCAGGCTGAGCTGCGCCGTGGTGCGCTGCGCCTTGCCGTCAGTGCTGTCCCACTCGCCAGCCGCGGCGGGCTTGTCGATGCGCACCACCTTCTGCACGACGGTGCGCACCTGCGCCGGATCGAACTCGATCGCCGGCGGCTCGAAGTGCAGCTTGCCGTCGATGCGGTCGATCTGCAGGAACGGATCGTTCAGCTTCGCCGCGCCCGGCCCCTCGCCGGCCAGGGATCTGCGCGTACGAACGTGTTCGACGCGACCGAGCTTGCCCGCACGCTCACGGTTCAGTTCACCGGCGCCTTCGCCGTCGGCCTTGCCGAGCCGTGCGGCGCTGTCCATCACTTCTTCGGAATCGATCTTCATCCAGGCCGGGTTGCCGGCGCGGCCGGAGCGGCTGATCCACGAGTCGTAGCGCTGCTCGTTGTTCTTGTCGGGCATGTTGCTGGCCACCGCACCGCGCACCTTCTGCGTGTAGTTCAACGTGCCGCGCACCTCCTGCTGCACGCGCCAGGTGACCTTCTCGCTCACCAGCGTGTCGGGGCCGCGCGCCTCGCCGGGCTTGCCGGTCTGCTGGCCGGCTGCTTCGTAGCGCACGGTGTAGTCGAGCGTCCATTGGGCGTGGGCCGGCAGCGCGGCGGCCAGCAGCGTGGCCGCACCGAGCGCGGCGGTGGCCATGCGGGCAAGGGCCTGGGTCATGATGTTCTCCTCGGAACAGATCCGGCTCCGGGCCGCGGCAGTTCCATCTGTCCGACGAGCCGGCGCAGGAAGGGAGTGGAAGCGCTCGTCACGGTCCCACCGTGACCAGGGTCGGGGCAGTCCTGTCCTGCGTGTCGCCCAGTGCGAAGCGCAGGTTGCTGCCCCACGCGTAGACGACGTTGCCCGGGCCAATGACCAGCGCATGTGTGTAGCTGGCCGACAGTGCGGTGAAGCCGCTCGCTGCCGGAGAGGGCACCGCGCGCGGAAATGGCTGGTTCCCGCTGACGCCTTCCCCGAGCAATCCCCACAAGGGCCTGCCCCAGCCCAGGATGCGCCCGTTCTTCAGCGCCAGGGTCGTCGTCGAATTGGTACTGGCGATCGCGCTCACGCCGGTCAACACATCCGCGCAGGGCAGGCTCGTGCAGGTCTCGGCCCGAACCGCCAGCGGGCCGCTGATCTGTCCCAGGCCCGCCGTGCCCAGACCCAGCTCGCCGGAGCCGTCGTAACCGCTGACCAGCACCGAGCCGTCGTCGCGGATGGCGAGCAGTGAGTAGTAAAACGCCGCCCCGAAGCTGCGCACCGTGCCCCAAGTGCTGGGCAGCAGCACCGCGGCAGCCGGTCCCAGGCGGCCGAAACTCGGGGGCGAGAGGCCGTAGCCGTTGTAGACGTTGTTGCCCAGTCCGTAGGCGCGGCCGTCCGCGAGCGCGATGGCCGCCATGTCCGGGCTGGTGTTGCCGAGCTGCTGGAACACCGCCGACGGCGGCGAGTAGCCGACGCTGCCGGACTGCGGCAGGCCCGCCAGCTTCTGCGCCACGCCGGTCGACTGAGCGGGGACCGAGGTGAGGGAACCGACCATCCACACCGTCTTGGCCGAGCCCGCCGTGCAGTCGGTGGTGAGGTTGGCGTCGTCGATGGCGCGGATGACCAGCAGCCGATCCGCGCCGCCAGCGATGGCGCAAACGCGGTCGACCGGCTGGCCCGGGCCGGTGAGCACTTCGACCGGGGTCTGGTTGTTGTAGCGGTACTGCGGCACCGAGCCCG
>JALORV010000314.1 GCA_025458735.1 Burkholderiaceae bacterium
ATCCTGGAGTCTGCAGTCAGCCCGCAAGGACGGGTGAAGCTGGGCTCGCTGCTGGCCGACATGGGCAGACGGGCCAAGCTGAGTGATGAAGAATTTGCCGTCTTCGAGCAGGTGCGCAGCAAGACCCCCGCGCGCCCTGTGAGTTTCGAATGATCCTGCTGGACACCAACGTGGTGTCGGAGCCGCTGCGCCGGGCACCCGATGCACGCGTGACCGAATGGATCGACGCCCAGGTGCTGGAAACGCTGTTCCTGTCGGCCATCACGGTGGCTGAACTGCGCGCCGGCTTGGCGCTGCTGCCTGTCGGCAAGCGCAGGGCGGGCCTGCAAGAAAGTCTGGAAACGCGGGTGCTGCCGCTCTTCTCCGGCCGCGTGCTGCCATTTGATCTTGGCTGCACCCAAGCCTATGCGGAATTGATGGCCAAGGCTCGCGCATCGGGATTGGCGATTGCCAGCGCAGATGGCTACATCGCTGCCATTGCCGTGGCCAACGGCTTGACCGTGGCCACCCGAGACACTGGCCCCTTCGAAGCAGCCGGCGTTGCGGTGATCAACCCCTGGCAGCCTTGAAGCCTGGCGGCCTCTCGTGGTTGTTCGCCTCGGAGGTCCGGACAAGTTGCCCTGCGCGGTGACGTCGACGGCCTCGCGAACGCTGGCATAGGACAAAGGACTGGTCGCAAGATCCGCTCGACCGAACCGCCGTTCATGGCCGAGCGCCACGGCCCCGGAACAACTCGTGGTCGACTTCGATGCAGGAGTGAAGAGGTGGAATCGTGAACACGGTCGTGCTTGAAGTTCGCTCCTTGGCGCAGACGCTGGCTGATGCCGCCCATGCGATGAAGACGGTGCGAGGCGAGCGCGAGGCGCGCATTGCATCGCGACGCCGGAATTGCTCTGGCAAGTCCTGACCGCCAAGCGGTGGGACCTTCTCAAGGTCACGTGCGGCGCGGCAGCGATGTCGATACACGAGGCGGCCCGCAAGGCGAGCCCCGATGTAGAGGCGGTTCACGGTGACATCACGGCTTTGCTCGATGCGGGTGCCCTCAGGCGAACACCGCAGGGGGGGTCGACTTCCCGTTCGACGCCGTCAGGGTCGAGTTACTTGCTGCAAGCCGCTTGGCGCGACACATCCCGAACGACGGCTTCGGGGCGCGCCAGTGCGCCTGTAGTCCGACCGGATCGCGTCGGCGGGCCCCGATCGCGGGCCGAGGAAGCTGCCGCTGACCGGTCGTGCGGCCGGGGCAGGTCGTGTCACCGCCCCGATCGCCGGGCCGGCCCCCGACCCGTTGCCGAGCCTCGCCGTTGGCCGCTCGACCGACGAGTCACTGGCCCACATCAGACGTTCGAGGTTCGAGGATCGATCACGGGCTCTCGGGAAACGCGGATCGTTCGATCGGCTGGCGAGAAGGGCGCCCCCGCCGACGTCGGTGCAGCCTTCCGATGTCGGATCGGAACCGACAAGCAGCGACTCGACGCAGGGGCCGCCGCCGTCTGGTCCGAGACTCGTCAGAGCAGGTTGCCCAGCGCCAGGATCGCCGCGACGAGCCTCGCGTGATGGGTGCCGCTGCTGGCGTGCTGCCCGGTCGCCGCGGCATGCTCACCCGCCTGGGGCGCCGACGCATGGGCCGAGCCGTGGGCCAGCGCCTCTTCGTGGCGGGCGATCTCTGCGCGGTGGGCCGCGATCTCGGCTTCGTGAGCATACAGGTGGGACTCGACCCGGCGCAGCATGGCCAGCGCCCGCATGTGATCCGCAGTCCATTGCAGGTGCTCCTGCTCGTGGCGCAGGTGCTCGCGGTGGTCGTGAAGACCTTGACCGGCCAGTGGGGTGTCGCTCATCGTGAAGCTCCTTGCGTGGTGGAGGAAAGGGGAAGACGCTGACCATGCGGCGGGCTGAGAGCACGCCGCCAAAGGCGCCGCCAAGTCAGCGCGAGCGGGTACACGGCCGCGCTGCCCAGGACGATGATCGTGCCGGCGGGAGTATCGGTCTCGAAGGACAAGCCCAGGCCGAGCACGATCCTCGGCACCAGCGAGCGCACGGCCTTGAAGCACCTGGGCAACGCGACGCTCGAGCTGGAGTGCACGAACAAGCACCAGGCCGTCGTCAAGGCGTTGCGCCTCGGCCTGATCGGCTGAGGTGTTGACAGCGGCGTGCGGCTGCAAGGACCGTGAACGGGGCGCGAACGGCCGACGGTCGCCCAGCCAGCAGACGATGTCCGGTGGCGTCGCCGCAGCGACTGGACATCGAGCAGCCGCGACAGCGGCGTCTTGCGACGAGAGGAAGGACCGGCAGTCGTCAGCACACCCTGCCGGTCGGTGGGCGGCGCAAGAGGGGCGGGCAACGACGGGCCGGTCGGGCCGATCGGACACCGTCGTGCCACCGGCGGTGAGCGCTGCAGCGCTCACCTCGGCCGGTTCAGAGCGGATAGGCCGCCAGCAACTCGCACAAGCGCGCGCCTGCCGGCAGGCTGGGCGGCGTCTCGCCGCTGAATTGCGGCGGGACCTCGCTGGGCTGCAGGCGCCGCTCGCGCACGGCGATGCGGTACGCGCGGTTGCGCTCGTACCACGCCAGCTCGTATTGAGCGGCGGCGTCCCACCGGTCGGGGACGGCGATCTCGACCTGGAAGGCGAAGTCGACGGCGGCACCGTGCGCATCGTCGTAGCGGATCGAGACCTCGCGATAGGTCCCGAAGTCGTGGGGGTGCGTGCGGGTCACGTACGCGACCGGCACGCCCTCGGGAACGGGAAACAGCCGGTACAGCATCCGCCGGAAGACGTCGCACTCGCGCTGCGAGGTCTCGTCGTAGTCGGCGCTGCCGACCTGCGCGCAGCTCTCGCCGGCGGGCGCCGGGCCGATCTCGATGTCGTGCATGGTGATGCTCCTGGATGGAGCGCGC
>JALORV010000315.1 GCA_025458735.1 Burkholderiaceae bacterium
TGGTGGCGGATCGACGAGATCATTGCTCAATCTCCTGGTGGAAGACGGGGAGGCGGCCGAAGCGGGGTGAAAGCGGCGCGGTGGCGCCCGTTACCGATCTGCCTGTCCCCTGCCGGTTAGCGAAGCTTAAAGCTGATGGGAGCCTGCACGCGCACGTCCTGTCCCTGGCCCTTGCAGGTCAGTTGCGACACGACGGCCATCGAGGCCCGGTTGAATACGCGGTTGGTCGAGGACTTGATGACCGTGTCCTTGACCTCGCCGGCGGCCGTGACCGTGAACTCGATCACGACCTCGCCCTCGAGACCCTCGCGCAGGGCCTCGCGCGGGTAGACGATCGACTGCATGACCTCGACGTAATTGGGGCAGGCCACGCGCGCGCTGCGCACGGCGGGCGCCGGAGCCGGCGTCTCGGCCTTCTGGATCACCGGCGCCTGCGGCCCGGGCGGCGCCTCCTGCGTCACGGCGGAGATCGCCGGCGCCAGCGTCGGTGGCGGCGCGATGTTGATTTCCGGCGGCGGGATGAACGGCGGCGGCGGCGCGGCCATCTTCGGCGGCGGCGGGACGACCTCCGGCGGCGGCGGCGGCTTCTTGACGATCTCCTCGATGACCTTGACCTCGATCGGTCCCTTGACCACCTCGACGACCTTGCGCGCGAGTCCGGACACCAGGGCGTACACGATGATGACGTGCAGCAGGATCACGGCCGTGATTCCCATCAGGTGCCGGCCGGGGTTGCGCTGCTGCTGGGCGTAGTCCATGACGCCTCCTAGGTACTTGGGGTTCGCCCTGCCCTGGCGAAAAGCCGGCGATTCTAATGCGAATGCGCTGCCATTCGCAAAGTCGCGGATTCTATTTCAACGCGGCGCCCCGCCCTGTGGCGCAGCGCAGCAGGGGGAATCCGCCGACTAGAGCAGATCGTCTACCGCCGCGCCGCGCGGCGCCACGCGCCCGAAGTGCCGGTAGGCCTCGAGCGCCGCCACGCGGCCGCGCGGGGTCCGCTGCAGCATGCCCTGCTGGATCAGGTACGGCTCGACCACGTCTTCCAGGGTGTCGCGCTCCTCGCCGACGGCCGCTGCGAGATTGTCGATGCCCACCGGGCCGCCGGCGAAACGATCGATGATGGCGAGCAGGAGCTTGCGGTCCATCAGGTCCAAGCCGAGGCCATCGACCTCGAGCATCGCCAGCGCGGCGTCGGCGACCTCGGCCGTGATGTCGCCGCGGCCCTTGACCTCGGCGAAGTCGCGCACCCGGCGCAGCAGCCGGTTGGCGATGCGCGGTGTGCCGCGCGAACGGCGTGCCACTTCGGCGGCGCCGGCGCCGTCGACCCGCGCGTTCAGCAGGCGCGCCGACCGCGTGACGATCGAGGTCAGCTCCTCGGCCGTGTAGAACTCGAGCCGCGCCACGATGCCGAAGCGGTCGCGCAGCGGGTTGGTCAGCATGCCGGCGCGCGTGGTGGCGCCGACCAGCGTGAAGGGCGGCAGGTCGATCTTGATCGAACGCGCGGCCGGGCCCTCGCCGATCATGATGTCGATCTGGAAATCCTCCAGCGCCGGATACAGGATCTCCTCGACCACCGGCGACAGGCGGTGGATCTCGTCGATGAACAGCACGTCGTGCTTTTCGAGGCTGGTCAGCATCGCCGCGAGGTCGCCGGGGCGCTCGAGCACCGGGCCCGAGGTCTGGCGCAGGCTCACCCCCATTTCGCGCGCAATGATGTGCGCCAGCGTGGTCTTGCCGAGTCCCGGCGGGCCGAACAGCAGCACATGGTCGAGCGCTTCGGCACGGTTGCGGGCTGCCTCGATGAAAATTCCGAGTTGCTCGCGCACGCGGGCCTGGCCGACGTACTCGGCGAGCGTGGCCGGCCGCAGCGCGCGCTCGATCACCTCCTCGTTCGGCGAGGACGGTGTGCCCGCAACGACGCGCTCGGTCTCGATCAATGCACGCTCCGCACCCGGGCTTCAGCCCCGGGCCAGCGATTTTAGGGCGAGGCGGATGCCATCCGCCGTCGCGGTGCCGGCGGGCAGCTGGCGCACCGCCGCCGCCGCCTCGCGCTCGTTGTAGCCGAGCGCGAGCAGCGCGTGCAGCACATCGGCACTGTCGGCGCTGCCCGGGGCAGCGCCGGCTGCGGCCAGATCGGCGCCCAGCTTGCCCTTGAGTTCCAGCAGCAGCCGCTCCGCCGTCTTCTTGCCGATGCCCGGGATGCGCGTCAGCCGCGCACTCTCCTGCAGCGTCACCGCCTGCGCCAGCTCTGCGACCGACAGTCCGGACAGCAGCGCCAGCGCCGTGCGTGCACCGATGCCCGAGATGCGGATCAGCTCGCGGAACGCGGCGCGCTCGGCGGCCGCGCCGAATCCGTACAGCTGGTGCGCATCCTCGCGCACGATCAGGTGGGTCAGCAGTACCACGCGCTCGCCGACTGCAGGCAACTGGTAGAAGGTGCTCATCGGCACGTCGACCTCGTAGCCGACGCCGGCGACATCGACCAGCAGTGTCGGCGGGCTCTTGTCGAGCAGCCGTCCGTCCAGCCGACCGATCATCGGGCACCCGCCACGCGCGCGGCCCAGGCCCGCCGCGTTGCCGCGCCGCCGCGCCGGCGCGGTGCACTGCCGTTGCCGACGCTCGCCACGGCCGCCAGCAATGTGCGGGAGTGCGCGTGGCAGATCGCGCACGCCAGCGCATCGGCTGCGTCGGACGCCGGCAGATGGTCCAGACCGAGCAGCCGCTGCACCATGGCCTGGATCTGCCGCTTCTCGGCCTGGCCGTAGCCCGCCACCGCCTGCTTGATGCGCAGCGCCGCGTACTCGTGCACCGCGAGGCCGGCTTCGACCGCCGCGCAGATCGCCGCCCCCCGCGCCTGCCCCAGCAGCAGCGTATCGCCGCCCCCCGCGCCTGCCCCAGCAGCAGCGTTGACTGCGGATTGACGTTGACGAAGACCTTCTCGATGGTCGCCACATCCGGTCGATTCGCACGGATGACCTCCGCCAGCCCGCGCAGGATCGTCCCGAGCCGTTCGTGCAGTTCCCCCGCCGGCACCCGCAACACACCCCCCGCCACATGCACCAGCCGCGCGCCGGTTACTTCGATTACGCCATAGCCGGTGCGGTTGAGGCCGGGGTCGATGCCGAGGATGCGGAGCGTGGAAGACACGCGTCGATTGTGCCATCTTGTTCCCTTGCGGGCGGGTCTTGGCGACGCGGCGTGCGTGTCGCGCTGCACTCGCTGGCTCTCGTGCCGCTGCGCGTGCTGACTTTCTTGTCGCTGAGCGTGCTGACTCGCTTGCCGCTGCGCGTGCTGGGCTTTCTGCCTTCCACGGTGCGCTTCAGGGCCGCGCGGCCCATTACTTCTCTTGTCTTGCCAAGAAAAGTAACCAAGAGAAGGCGCGCCCGCGAAGGCGGTCGGCTGCGCCGACTGCCCTGTGCTGCTCGGGGCCGCGGGCGGGCCTGCAAACTCGCGCCCTGCGGGCGCTCAGACAGGCAG
>JALORV010000316.1 GCA_025458735.1 Burkholderiaceae bacterium
CGCAGCGCGAAGCGCGGAGGTCGTCTTCTCGCGCGCGCGTGATCCTTCCGATCACCGACCCGTACGTCGTGCATCACGGCGCGCTCGGATCGTTCGCCACGGTCTACCTGCCTACCGACGTCGTCGAAGACGTGGCGGCCCGCCTGCGCACCCAGCTTGGCATCGAAGTCGTGCTGACGCGCGCCGAGGCGGCGCTGCGCTTCGAGCTGCCGGCCGACCGCATCGGCGACCTCGTCGTCGTCTCCGAGCGCAGCGTGGTGCTCGGCACCAGCCGCGCGCGGCACGACCTCAGCCAGCTCGAGCTGCCGCTGCGCTCGCACGGCGGCATCTCGGAACAGCGCGTTCCGATCATCCTGAGCCGCCCGATCGCGGGGCTCGACGGCAACCGGCGCTGGCGCAATTTCGATGTGTTCCTGCGCATCGCGGGCGAACGCGTCGGCACGACGCGCAGCTTCGAGGTGCGCTATCCGTACACCGGCGAGGTCGTTGCCACGGTGCCGAAGGCGAGCGTCGACGACGTGCGCGGCGCCATTTCGGCGGCGCGGAACTACCGCGCTCGGCTCACCCGCTACGAGCGCTACCGCATCCTGATGCGGGCCGGCGAGATCATCGCCAGCCAGCGCGATGACATCGCGCGGCTGATCACGCTCGAATCGGGCCTGTGCCTGAAGGACACGCAATATGAGGTCGGGCGCGCCAGCGACGTGTTGCTGTTCGCGGCCAACCAGGCGCTGGTCGACGACGGCCAGGTGTTCTCCTGCGACCTGACGCCGCACGGCAAGAGCCGCAAGGTCTACACGCTGCGCGAGCCGCTGCAGGGCGTGATCACCGCGATCACGCCGTTCAACCACCCGCTGAACCAGGTGATCCACAAGGTCGCGCCGGCGGTGGCGACCAATAACCGCGTCGTGCTGAAGCCGAGCGAGAAGACGCCGCTCGCCGCCTACCGGCTGGCCGACATCCTGTACGAGGCCGGGCTGCCGCCGCCGATGCTGTCCGTGGTGACCGGCGACCCGCGCGAGATCGCCGACGAGCTGCTGACGCATCCCGATGTCGACCTCGTCACCTTCACCGGTGGCGTCGCGGTCGGCAAGCACATCGCCGCGCGCGCGGTCTACAAGCGGCAGGTACTCGAACTCGGCGGCAACGATCCGATCATCGTGATGGACGATGCCGACCTCGAGGAAGCGGCCACGCTGGCCGCCAGCGGCTCGTACAAGAACTCGGGCCAGCGCTGCACCGCGGTCAAGCGCATGCTGGTGCACGCAGCGGTGGCGGACGACTTCGTCGCGCGGCTGGTCGCGAAGACCCGCGCGGTGACTTTCGGCGACCCGCTCGATCCCTCATCGACGAGGCGGCGGCCACCGAGTTCGAGCAGCGCGTGAACGACGCCGTCGCGTCCGGTGCCCGGCTGCTGGCCGGCAACGAGCGGCGCGGCGCGCTCTATGCGCCGACGGTGGTCGACGCCGTGCGGCCGGACATGCGGCTGGTGAAGGAGGAGACCTTCGGTCCGGTGTCGCCGGTGATCCGCTTCGGCTCGCTGGACGAGGCGATCGCGATCGCGAACTCGACGGCCTACGGGCTGTCTTCCTCCGTCTGCACCAACCGGCTCGACGTGATCACCCGTTGCATCGCCGAACTGAATGTCGGCAGCGTGAACGTGCGCGAAGTGCCGGGTTACCGGCTGGAACTGACGCCTTTCGGCGGAATCAAGGACTCCGGCCTGGGGTACAAGGAAGGCGTGCTCGAGGCGATCAAGAGCTTCACCAACGTCAAGACCTACTCGCTGCCGTGGTAGGCCACGGCAGCATGACGCGGCTGTCTTGCCGCGACGGAGGTAACGGCCGCAATTGACCACCCTGCTGAACCTGCTGGCTGCCATCGCGCTGCTCGTCTGGGGCACGCACATCGTGCGCACCGGCGTGCTGCGCGTGTATGGCGCCGCCCTGCGGCAGGTGCTCAGCCGCGCCATGGATGGCCGGGCCACGGCCTTCGGCGCCGGCCTCGGCGTGACCGGACTGCTGCAAAGCTCCACCGCCACGGCGCTGCTGACCTCGTCGTTCGTCGCGCAGGGCCTGCTGACCACCGCGGCCGCGCTGGCGGTCATGCTCGGCGCCGATGTCGGCACGGCGGCGATGGTGCTGATCTTCGCGCTCGACCTGTCTTGGCTGGCGCCGCTGGCGATCGTTGTCGGCGTCGTCGTCTACCTGTCGCGGCGCAACGAGCGCGCGGGCCAGATCGGCCGCATCATCCTGGGCTTCGGCGTGATGATCCTGGCGCTGCAGCTGATCACCGCCGCCACCGCGCCGCTGGCGCACGCGGCCGGCGTCAAGACGCTGTTTGCGCAGATCTCCGGCGACCTGCTGCTCGACGTGCTGATCGGCGCCCTCTTCGCAGTGATGTGCTATTCGAGCCTCGCCGTGGTGCTGCTGGTGGCCACGCTGGCCGGCTCGAGCGTGATCCCGGCGCACGTCGCGCTGCCGCTGGTGCTCGGCGCCAATCTCGGCAGCGGCATCCTGGCGCTGCTGACGACCTGGCGCTCTGACGCGGTGACGCGCCGCGTTCCGCTCGGCAACTTCGTCTTCAAGGTGGTCGGCGTGACGCTGGCGCTGGCGCTGCTGCCTTTCGTCACCCCCTGGATCAAGAGCCTGCAGTTCGACCCGCGCGACCTGGTGGTCGCCTTCCACCTGGCGTTCAATCTGCTGCTCGCATTGACGTTCATCCAGTTCACCGGTCGCGTCGCCCGGCTCGCCGAGCGCTGGCTGCCCGATGGGCGCGGCAAGGAGGCGACCGGGCAGCCGCGCTACCTCGATCCGCTCGCGCTGGCGACGCCGCCGCTGGCCCTCGGCAACGCCGCCCGCGAGGCGATCCGGCTGGCCGACACGGTGCAGGACATGCTGGCCGGATTACTGACCGTGCTGCGCACCAACGACGTTCAGCTGGCCGAGTCGCTGCGCCAGCGCGACGACGAGATCGACCGGCTGTACTCGGCAATCAAGCGCTACCTGGCGCAGGTCAGCCGCGAGGCGCTCGATGCCGGCGAGTCGCGGCGCTGGACCGAGATCATCCAGTTCACCATCAACATGGAGCATGTCGGCGACATCATCGAGCGCGGCCTTCTCGACGTGGCCGAGCGCAAGATCCGCCACGGACTGTCCTTCTCCGATGCCGGCATTGCCGAGATCACCGACCTGCACCAGCGACTGGTCGCCAACCTGCAGGCGAGCGTCGCGGTGTTCCTCAACGGAGACCTGAAGTCGGCCCAGTCGCTGATGTCCGAGAAGGTCGCGTTCCGCGAACTGGAGATGCGCTACGCCGACCAGCACCTGCTGCGGCTGTCCGACAACACGCGTCAGTCGATCGAGACCAGTTCGCTGCACCTCGATCTGCTGGCCGACTTCAAGCGCATCAACTCGCTGTTCTGCTCGGTCGCCTATCCGATCCTGGAATCCGCCGGCGTGCTGTCCAAGACCCGCCTGCTCGGCGAGCAGCCGGCCCTGTTCCATCCCAACGAGACCCGCCCGACCTGAATGCCCCTGACACTTCACGAAATCGAGCAGCTCTTCGCGACCAAGGGCGACCGCATGTACGCCGGCGAGCCGGTGACCCAGCTGCAGCACGCGCTGCAGTCGGCCGAGCTGGCCGAGCGCGCCGGCGCCAGCGCCGAGCTGGTGCTGGCGGCCTTCCTGCATGACCTCGGCCATCTGATCAACGACCAGGGCGAGTCGCCGACCCTGCGCGGCATCGACGACCGGCACGAGTACGTGGCGCTGCCGTTCCTGCGCGGCCGCTTCAGCGACGCCGTGCTGCAGCCGATCCGCCTGCACGTCGACGCCAAGCGCTACCTGTGCGCGCGCGGCGACGGTCGCGTCAGCGGCGTGGAGTACTGGGCGAATCTCTCCGCCGACTCCAAGCGCAGCCTGGAACTGCAGGGCGGCATCTACACCGCGGCCGAAGCCGACGCCTTCATGACCCAGCCGCACGCCGCCGGCGCCGTACAGCTGCGCCTGTGGGACGACCAGGCCAAGCTGGCCGATGCCGTCACGCCCGGGCTCGAGCGCTACCTCGAGCTGGCGGCACGACTGAGTGCG
>JALORV010000317.1 GCA_025458735.1 Burkholderiaceae bacterium
TCGCCCGCCAGCACCAGCACGTCGGACGACAGCTGGTGCGCCAGCTGCTCGGCGCGCCGCTTGTTGGCCTCGATGATCTTGACGACGAACTTCTCGGGCGTATCGAGCCCCTCGCCGGTGTCGAGCGAGCGGGCGACCCTGAGGCCGATGTTGCCGCCGCCAGCCAGCATCACGCGCCGCACCGGCTTGTCCATGCGCCGCAGTTCGCCCATCACCATGCGGATGTTCTGCGAGTCGGCCAGGAAGAAGACCTCGTCGCCGGGCTGCACCATGGTGTCGCCGTCGACCCGCACGCTGGCCTCATTGCGGAAGATGGCGACAATGCGCGCATCGACGTTGGGCAGGTGGCGGCGCAGCTCTTTGACCGGGTGCGACACCAGCGGCCCGCCGGCGAAGGCACGCACCGCGATCAGGCTCGCGCGGCCGTCGGCGAACTCGAGCACCTGCAGCGCCTCGGGAAACTCGATCAGCTTGAGCAGGTAGTCGGTGACGGTCTGCTCCGGGAAGATCACGTGCGTGGCGCGGAAGCCTTCGTCGCCGATCAGCTTCGGGTGCTTCTGCAGCTCGACGTTGCGAACGCGCGCGATGCGGGTCGGGATGTTGTACAGATCGGCGGCGATCTTGCAGGCGACCAGATTGGTCTCGTCGCCGGCGGTGACCGCGATCAGCATGTCGCAGTCTTCGGCGCCGGCCTGCCTGAGCGTTGAAGGCAGGGCGGCGTTGCCGACCAGCCCGCGCAGATCGAAGCGATCCTGCAGGTCGGCCACGCGCGCCGGATCGGAGTCGATCACGGTGATGTCGTTGGCCTCGGACACGAGGCTCTCGGCCACCGACGAGCCCACCCTTCCGGCACCGATGATGATGATCTTCATGTGGGTTGGCCCAGCGGCCCGTGGATTGGCGACGCGCGCGGCCGGGCGGTCGCTTCAGTCGTCGCTCAGTCGTCGTACTCGTCGCGCAGGACGTAGACCGGGGCAGCCGGCGGCGGCACCGCCGCAGGCGGCGCCGCCGGCTCCTCGACCGCCCGGTCGCGCCGCGCGCCTCGGGCGAGCTCGATGCCAAGCTGCTTGAGCTTGCGGTAAAGGTGCGTGCGCTCCAGGCCGGCGCGGTCAGCCACGCGGGTCATGCTGTAGTTCTCGCGCGCCAGATGGAACTCGAAATAGACGCGTTCGAACTGGTCGCGCGCCTCGCGCAGCGGCTGGTCGAGCGGCACGCCGTTGTGCACGCCAGCCGCCTCGCTGGCGGGCGCGGGCTCGGGTGGCGGGGCGACCGGCGCCACGGCCGCCGGTGCGGCGATGTCCACGGCGGTTGCCGCCGGCCGCAGATTGCGCATCACGCGGCCGCGCTCGAGGCCGGAGCGGACCGCCGCCAGCAGGCGCGCCATCGCGATCGGCTTCTCCAGGAATTCCAGTGCGCCATAACGCGTCGCCTCGACCGCGGTGTCGATGGTGGCATGACCCGACATCATGATCACCGGCGCAGTGAGCTGTCCTTGTGCGGCCCACTCCTTGAGCAGCGTGACGCCGTCGGTGTCGGGCATCCAGATGTCGAGCAGCACCAGGTCGATCGCCTCGCGCGCGCGGTACTCGCGGGCACGGGCGGCGTTCTCGGCGGCCAGCACCGAATGGCCCTCGTCGCCGAGGATTTCCGAGAGCAGTTCGCGGATTCCGACTTCGTCGTCGACGACCAGGATGGTGGACATCGGCTCAGGCTGCGTGCTGTTCGGTGGCGGCGCCGGCATCGACATGCGCCAGGCGACGGAAGACGATGGTCACCACGGCGCCGCTGGCGGCCGGGCTGCCACCCGCGGCGCGATTGACCACCTCGACATGTGCGCCGTGCTCTTCGATGATTTTCTTGACCATGGCCAGTCCGAGGCCGGTGCCGCTGGGCTTGGTGGTGATGTAGGGCTCGAATGCACGGCGAAGTATATTCGCGGCGAAGCCGGGCCCGTTGTCTTCCACGGTGAAGCGCACGGCCCGCACCACGCCGGCACTTTCGACGCTTTCCACCAGCGCAGTGCGCACCGTGATGCTGGCGTCAGCCCGACCGGCCAGCGCCTCCTGCGCGTTGCCGACCAGGTTGTGGATCACCTGCCGCAGCTGGGTCGCATCACCGTCGATCAGCGGCAGCCGCTCGTCGAGCGCCAGCGCGATCGGCGCACCGGCCGAGCGGTACAGCGTGACCACCTCCTCGATCAGGCCGTTCAGATCGAGCGGCAGCAGCCGCGCCGGCGGCACCCGCGCGTAGTCGCGGAAGTCATCGACCATGCGCTTCATGGCCGCCACCTGGTTGACGATGGTCGAGGTGCTGCGCCGCAGGACTTCCGCGTCGCCGCCGGGCAGCCGGTCCACCAGCTTCATCTGCAGCCGCTCGGCCGCCAGCTGGATCGGCGTCAGCGGGTTTTTTATCTCGTGCGCGAGCCGCCGCGCGACCTCGCCCCAGGCCACCGCGCGCTGCGCCGAGATCACCTGCGTGATGTCGTCGAACACCACGACATAGCCGAGGCCGTCGTCGAGCGGCAGCCGGGAGCCGCGCGCCAGCAGCATCAGCGGCTCGGCCGTCGAGGCCGCCCCGGCGCTGCGGCGGACCTCGATCTGCTGCTGCCAGGAGTCCTTCGGCGTGCCCGCGAGCGCCTGCTCGGAGAATCCGGACGCGAAGGCGGCTCCGAGCGCCTCGTCGAGTTCCCGGAACGGCCGGCCGACATCGTCGGCCAGCGTCAGCCCGAGAATGCGCGAGGCACCGAAGTTGGCCGACACGAGGCGAAACTCCTGGTCGAGCACGATCACGCCGGCGGACAGGTTGGCCAGCACGCGCTCGAGATAGGTCTTCGCATGCTCGAGCTCGCGCTGCTTGGTCTC
>JALORV010000318.1 GCA_025458735.1 Burkholderiaceae bacterium
CTGCGCGGCATGCGGGTGGCCATCGGCAGTCCCGGGGGCGGCACCAACGTGCTCGGCCGCTCGATCGCGCGCAACAACGGCCTCGCCGAGGCTCCGACGACACTGGTCGAGATCGGCGGCACGGCCGCGGCCCAGGCGCTGGTCGCCGGCTCGATCGACGCCGCGCTGTACGTATCGGCGATCGACGGGCCGGCAGTGCAGACCCTGCTGCGTGCGCCCAATGTGCGGCTGATGGATGCGCGCCGCGCCGACGCCTACGTCCGCCGTCTGCCGTACCTGCACAAGCTCGACCTGCCCGAGGGCGTGGTCGACCTCACGGCGGACATACCGGCGCAGCAGACGACGCTGATCGCGGTCACCGCCAACATGGTCGTGAGCACGGATCTGCATCCGGTCGCCGCGGAGCTGCTGCTCGACGCCGCCCGCGAGGTGCACGGCGGACCGACGCTGCTGCATGGCGCGCGCGTGTTCCCGGCGCCGATCGATGTCGAGCTGCCGCTGTCGACCGATGCCGACCGTCACTACAAGGAACGACCTTCGCTGATGCGGCGACTGCTGCCGTTCTGGTTGGCCGTGTGGGCCGAGCGGTGGCTGTTCATCCTGCTGCCGCTGGCAGCCATCGCGATCCCGGCCTTCGCCTATCTGCCCAAGATCTACGACTGGCGGATCCGCAGCAAGCTCGACGGCTGGTACGCGGAGATCAACCGCATCGAGCGCGCCGCGCTGGATCCCGGCAGCGATCTCGCGGCGCAGCTGCTGCGCATCGACGACATCGACCGCCGGCTGAACCGGGTCAAGGTGCCCAACGGGTACCTGTCGCAGCTGTACACGCTGCGCGGGCACGCCAGTTACGTGCGCGGCCTGCTGCAGTCACGCAGCATCCCGGGCCACGCCCCGGGCGGCTAGACCACCAACCCGAGCGTACCGGCCAGCGCCAGCGCGACCCCGGCACCGCGCAGCGCATCAAAGCGGCGCCGGCGTGCAGCGGCCAGGGCGGCATCGGCCGCGGCGTCGTGGCGCTGCATGACACTGCCCTCCCAGGCATGCACGAAGAACACCAGCAGCGCTCCGCACCACACCAGCGCGCCGGTGTAGCGCCCCAACGCCACCGACATCACGAGCAGCGAGGCAAAGCTGAGGATGCCGGCGTTTTCGAACGCCCGGCGCAGCACGCCGCGCGGCTGGGTGGGATTCATCATGCGAGACGGCCGGCCGTGTGGATCAGGCGATGCACGACGCGATTAACCGATTCCTGCTGGCGCGGATCGGCCAGGCGGCCTTCAGTATCGAACGCCTGGTTGGCGCGCGGCAGCGCGAATTGCTCGGTGATCACCAGCATGTTCAGCGCCTGCAGCGTCTGCCGCAGGTGCACCAGGCCGCGCAGCCCGCCGAGGGCGCCCGGCGATGCGGCCATCAACCCGGCGACGCGGCCGGCAAAGGGATCCTCGCCGCGCAGACGCGACATCCAGTCGAGCGTGTTCTTCAGCAGCGCCGGGATCGACGCGTTGTTCTCGGGCGAAACGAACAGCACGCCGGCATGCGCGCGAAACACTCCGGCGAGTTCGACTGCCGGCGCCGGCACGCCGTCGCGGCTCTCCAGGTCGCCGTCGTAGACCGGCAGCGGGAAGTCGCGCAGATCGACGAGCGTCACGGCGGCGCCGGCGGCGCGCGCGGCATCGGCGGCAACCTGGGCCAGGGCCTTGTTCAGCGAACCGCTGCGGGCGCTGCCCGGAACGATCAGCAGGCGATTCGATGCGGCATCCGATGCAGTCAAACGCAGTCCCCTTGCAGGCGTCGCGCCATCCACCGGCGCGGGCAGCAGATCGTAACGGCAGGCGGCGCCGCGTGGCCACTACACTGCGGGCGCCGATGAACCTGCCTCCCGCTTCGCCCGCCGCGTCTGCCGCTGCCGCTGCCGCCGGCGCCGGGTCGGTCGCGACGTCGCGCCGGACCTGGCGCGACGTGCTGCGCGTCTATGCCGAACCGACCGCGCTGCGCATGCTGCTGCTCGGCTTTGCCGCCGGACTGCCGCTGCTGCTGGTGCTGGGCACGCTGTCGTTCCGGCTGCGCGAAGCCGGCATCGACCGCGCCACCATCGGCTATCTGTCCTGGGTCGGTCTCGCGTACGGCTTCAAGTGGGCGTGGGCACCGCTGGTCGATCGCCTTGCGTTGCCGGGACTGACGCGCTGGCTGGGGCGACGCCGCGCGTGGCTGCTGCTGTCGCAGCTGGTGATCATCGGCGGCCTGGTGGCGATGGCGCTCGGCGACCCGCGCGACGGCCTGCGGGCGCTGACGATCGCGGCGCTGGTCGTGGCCTTTGCCTCGGCCACGCAGGACATCGCGCTCGACGCCTACCGCATCGAATCAGCCGCGGTGGAAAAGCAGGGCGCGCTCGCCGCGATGTACCAGACCGGCTACCGGCTGGCGATGATCTGGGCCGGTGCCGGCGTGCTGTGGATTGCCGCCAGCGCAGCCGGTGCGGCCAGCGGCTACCAGGCGCAGGCCTGGACCACTGCGTACCTCGTGATGGCGGCCAGCATGATGGTCGGTCTCGTCGCCGTGCTGCTGGCGCCCGAGCCCAAGGTTGCGGCCGCCGACCGCTCGGGCGACGCGGCGCTGGCCGGCCGGCCCGCCGGCGAACGCTTCGCGGCCTGGCTGCGTGCGGCGGTGATCGGTCCGTTTGCCGACTTCGTGCAGCGCTACCGCTGGCACGCACTGCTGCTGCTGGCGCTGATCGCCACCTACCGCATTTCCGACGTGGTGATGGGCATCATGGCCAACCCGTTCTACGTCGACATGGGCTACACGAAGGAGGAAGTGGCCGCGGTGTCGAAGCTTTATGGCGTCGTGCTGGCCGCGCGCGGCCATGATCTGACCGGGCTGGTCTTCGTGATCTCGGCCGACAATCTGTCGGCGGGCATCGCCTCGGCGGCGTTCATCGCTTATCTGTCGGGCCTGACCAACGTCGCCTACTCGGCCACGCAGTACGCGCTGTTTTCCTCGGTGATGCTGTTGCTGCCGAAGTTCATTGCGGGCTTCTCGGGCGCATTCGTCGATGCGCACGGCTACGTGGCCTTCTTCCACGCCACCGCGGCGACCGCGGCGCTCGGCGTGCCCGTGCTGCTGCTGGTGTGGCTGGCAGGCCGCCTCGTGCCGCCGCGGCTCGCCACAACCGGCGATCAGGGCTCGCCGTCCCAGTAGTCGAGGTCCGTGTCCGGGCGGTGCATGCGCCCGCCCTCGAGCAGGGTGCCCTTGACGCGCGCGAAGGCCACGTACTTGCCCGAGTCCGGGTACTCGCACACCTCCGGCAGTTCCTGCGTGCTGATCGATCGCCCTCGAGCACGACGAACAGTTCCTCCTGCGCGTAGTGGAAGTGGTACGGACAGGCACGCTTGCCCGGCGGCAGCACGTCGATGCCTCCGCCCAGCTTGCGCGCGACGGTGCCGGCGCGCGCGCCGATCACGCTGCCGCTCGCGCCGCCGTCGTACAGCGGGGCGCGTTCGCTGGTCTCCCGTGGCACGTCGTTCCAGTTGCGGATCAGCTTCTCGCGCAGGGTGCTCATGGTGTGGTCCTCGGTGCAGGTCCGGACGACGGGTCACGCGCGGGCGGCACTAGCGCGTCTCGAAACGATAGATCACCACCGTCGCGCGCAGCCCGGCGGCGAAGCCGACCGGCCTGCCATCGGCCAGCACCGAGCGGCCGGTGATGCGCAGGCCGACACGCGCCGCGAGGATCTCGAAGTCCTTCAGCGTGCACAGGTGGATGTTGGGCGTGTCGTACCACTGGTAGGGAATGGTGCGGGACACCGGCATGCGGCCGGCGGCCAGCGACACGAGGTGACGCCAGTGGCCGAAGTTGGGAAAACTGACGATGCCCTGCGTGCCGACGCGCGCCATCTCGCGCAGGATGCCCTCGGCGTTGTGCATCGCCTGCAGCGTCTGCGACAGCACGACCGTGTCGAACATCGCATCGGCAAACAGGCGCAGGCCGGCATCGAGGTTCTGCTGCACGACGTTGATGCCGG
>JALORV010000319.1 GCA_025458735.1 Burkholderiaceae bacterium
CGCTGCACCAGCCGTTGCATGTCGGGGTCGCGCAGCGCGATCGTCGGCACCTCGAGCAGCGCATTGGCCGGCGCCGACCACGTCAGCAGCGATTCGTCGAACGCCGCGTCGAGCGGTGCAATCAGCACCGAGGCGTCGGCCGCCGGCCAGATCTCATTCAACTGCTCGAGGATGTGGCCCACCGGCAGGTAGCCGGGCGCACGGGCCGACAGCATCGTCAGCCGGGTGCCGATCGCGCGGCGGTGCTTGTCGATCAGCGGCGCATAGCAGATCGACAGCGCGGCCAGCGCGTCGGGCAGTCCTATGCGTTCCGGGGCATTCATCGGTTGCAGTGGCTCGGCACCTGAGGGCTGCGCCGATTATGGGCAGCGCCATCCCCTGTCCTTGGGGCGAAATCGGCGTGGCGATCACGCCAATTGGGCCTCAAGTTTCAGCGCGCCCTGCCGTAACCCCCGCCCCCCGGCGTTTCGACCACGAACACGTCGCCGGGCTGCATTTCGGCCGAACCGATGTGGCCCAGTTCCTCGCGCGTGCCGTCGCCGCGTTCGACCCAGTTGCGCCCGACCGCGCCGGGTTCGCCGCCTGCCATGCCGAACGGGGCGATCGCGCGGTTGTTGGCGAGAATGGATGCCGTCATCGCCTCGAGAAAGCGGATGCGCCGCGTGCCGCCGTTGCCACCGCGCCAGCGCCCGGCGCCGCCGGAGCCGGCACGGATCTCATAGCTCTCCAGCAGCACCGGGTAGCGGAATTCCAGCACTTCCGGGTCGGTCAGGCGGGAGTTGGTCATGTGGGTCTGGACCACGTCGGTACCGTCGAAGCCGCTGGCCGCATCATGCGGGTCCTTCACCCCGGCGCCCGAACCGCCGGAAATGGTCTCGTAGTACTGGTGGCGCGTATTGCCGAAGGTGAAGTTGTTCATCGTGCCCTGCGCGGATGCCATCACGCCGAGCGCGCCGTAGAGCGCGTTGGTGATGCACGACGAGGTCTCGACGTTGCCGGCCACCACGGCGGCCGGGTACTCCGGGTTCAGCATCGAACCACGCGGAATGACGATCTCAAGAGGTTTCAGGCAGCCGGCGTTCAGCGGAATCTCGTCGTCGACCAGCGTGCGGAAGACATACAGCACCGCGGCCACGCACACCGCGCTGGGCGCGTTGAAGTTGTTGGGCAGCTGGGCCGAGGTGCCGGTGAAGTCGATGGTCGCGCCGCGCCGTGCGCGATCGACGGTGATCTTCACGCAGATGACGGCGCCATTGTCGAGCCTGTACTCGAACGCGCCATCGGTGAGCCGCGTGATCACGCGCCGCACCGACTCCTCGGCGTTGTCCTGGACGTGCCGCATGTAGGCCTGCACCACGTCGAGTCCGAACTGCTCGACCATCCTGAGCAGTTCCTCCCGCCCTTTCTCGTTGGCGGCGATCTGCGCCCGCAGGTCGGCCATGTTCTGCGCGGGATTGCGCGCGGGATGGGCGCCACCCGTCAGCAGCGCCTTCAGCGCATCCTCGCGCAGAAGCCCTGGCTGGCCCGGGCCCCGTCCTTCGATCAGCCGGAAATTGATGAAGCGCACGCCCTCCTCGTCCAGCGAACGCGAGAACGGCGGCATCGAGCCCGGCGTGATGCCGCCGATGTCGGCATGGTGGCCGCGCGAGCCGACGTAGAACAGTATTGCGCCGCCAGACTTGTCGAAAACCGGCGTGATGACCGTCACGTCCGGTAGGTGCGTGCCGCCGTGGTACGGATCGTTGATCACGAACGCATCGCCCGACACCATCCTGCCGGCGTTTTCCCGCATCACGGTCTTGATCGACTCGCTCATGCTGCCCAGGTGCACCGGCATGTGCGGCGCGTTGGCGATCAGGTTGCCGTCGGCATCGAACAGCGCGCAGGAGAAGTCGAGCCGCTCCTTGATGTTGACCGAGTAGGCGGTGTTCTGCAGCCGCAGCCCCATCTGCTCGGCGATCGACATGAACAGGTTGTTGAAGATCTCGAGCATCACCGGATCGACCGTGGTGCCGATCGCCCGGCGGGTGGCCCGTGCCACCACCCGCCGCAGCACCAGGTGATCGAGCGCCGTCACCTCCGCCTGCCAGCCGGGTTCGACCACCGTGGTCGCATTGGCCTCCGCGACGATGGCGGGGCCGTCGATACGGTCGCCCGGACGCATCTCGTCGCGCCGGTAAAGCGGCGTCGCATGCCAGCCGTGGTCGAAGTAGGCCTTGACGGTCGCTGCCGGCACGAGACCACCGGCTCGCGGCGGACGCTGCGCTGCCTGGAGCGTGGCCGCCTCGCCGGCGCCGATTGCCTCCACCGAGATGGTTTCGACGATCAGGCGGCGGTCCGGCATCAGGAAGGAGAAGCGCCGCCGGTAGGCCGCCTCGAATTCGGCGCGCATGGCCGGCATCGTGCCGCAGTTCACCGCCAGCGCGGTATCGGTGCCTTCGTACTTCAGGTGGACCCGCCGCACCTGCTCGATGCGGTCGGCGGCCACGCCCTGCGACTCGAGCGAGGCGCAGGCCTGTGTCGCGAGCGCGTCGAATTCCTGCTCCAGCTGGGCGAGCATGGCGGCGTCGAGCGCACGTTCGACCGTCTTCTCGCGCATGGCGGTCTGGTCGGCCAGCCCCATGCCGTAGGCCGACAGCACGCCGGCCAGCGGATGCGCGAAGACCGTCGTCATCGCCAGCGCATCGGCCACGGCGCAGGCATGCTGGCCACCGGCGCCCCCGAACACCGTCAGCGTGTAGCGCGTCACGTCGTGGCCGCGCTGCACCGAGATGCGCTTGATCGCCTCGGCCATGCTGCCGACCGCGATCTCGATGAAACCGGCCGCGACATCTTCCGGCTGCCTCGATCTGCTGCGCCAGTTCCCGGAAGCGCTGCTCGACGACTGCTCGATCCAGCGGCTGGTCGCCGCGCGGCCCGAACACGCGGGGGAAGTAGTCCGGCTGCACGCGGCCGAGCATCACGTTGGCGTCGGTCACCGCCAGCGGTCCGCCGCGCCGGTAGCAGGCCGGGCCCGGGTTGGCGCCGGCCGAATCCGGCCCGACACGCAGTCTGGCCCCGTCGAAGTGCAGGATCGAGCCGCCGCCGGCCGCCACCGTGTGGATGCTCATCATCGGCGCACGCATGCGCACGCCGGCTACGCGCGTCTCGAA
>JALORV010000320.1 GCA_025458735.1 Burkholderiaceae bacterium
GCGGCCGGAGTCGAGCGCCGGCCCGCCACCGGCCGGCATGAACTGCCAGTTGTAGCTGCCGTCGTCCAGCGTCAGGCGCAGGATGCCCCACACGCCCTCGATGCGCACCTCGCTGTTGGCAGCCGGCGTACCGAACTTGTTCAGCGAGGCACCACCCGTGCCGACGACGAACTGACGGACGCCGCGCACGGGATCGGCGACGCCGGCGGCCGTCTGCGGTGCGAACCGCTCGTACAGGTGGTCGTGGCCGGACAGCAGGATCTCGACGCCACCGTTGTAAAGCGCCTCGAAGAACGCCTTGATCGGCGTGAAGCCGCCGTACTTCGCGCCGGAGTTGAAGTACGGGTAGTGCCAGAAGGCGACCGTGCACAGCGTGCCGCGCGTGCGCTCGAGGTCGGCAACCAGCCACTTGTACTGCGCCGAGTCGGTGGACAGATCCTCGAGCAGGCTGTTGAGCATGATGAAGTGCCAGCCGCCGTAGTCGAAGCTGTAGTAGCCGCGCCGGTCGGGACCGGCCCGAGCGCCGAAGTAGCCGTAGTAGCCCTCGGCGTTTTCCGTGTAGATGTCGTGGTTGCCGATGCCGGCGTGGATCCTGTCCTTGAACGCTCCCCATGTCGGATGGAAGCAGTCGGCGAACTCCTGCGGCGTCCCGTTCTGATAGGCGTTGTCGCCCAGCGTCAGGACGAAGGCGTCGTCGCTCCTGACCAGCGCCGCCGTCTTGGCGGCGGCGCTGTTCGCCGCCGGCCCGCCGAAGCACTCGGCGATGTCGCCTGCCGTGGCGACGTTAAACGCGGCCGGTGCCGGGCTGCCGCCGCCGCAGCCACCCGCGGCCAGCCCGATGCAGGCCGCCCCGACCCAGGCGAGCAGCTGCGGCAGAGCCGAACCGCGCCGGCAACCGTCGCGCCCGCGGTCCGTCGTGAGCCCGAATGGCGCATGCGGGCGCGGTGTGAACTCGCTCTGCATCATGGCCGCTTTCCTCGCTTCGCTGTCGTCTCTCGGTCTGCGGCCGATCGGCTTCCCGCCCGTCGGCTGCAGTGCTTCAGTTTGCCGCCCCCGCCGCGGCCTGGGCCGCCCGCCCGCACTGCGAGACGAACGACTCCGGGCTCGCGTAAGCGCGATCGAGCCACGCGATCCGCTCGTTCAGGAACCGTTTGACGAAGGCGATCTCCTCGGCATGGTTGGCGAAGACGTAGTAGTTGGTCATCGTCGTGCCGAAGATCGGCCAGCGCGCGAAGTTGCGCTGCTGCGCCTGCCCCAGTCGGCGCGCATAGCAGTCGATGCTGGCGTTGACGAACCGTTCCAGGGCCGCCCGCTTCGCCTTCCACCGGGCAAGCGTCAACTCCAGGAAGTCCCGGTTGTCGAAGATCCGGCTGAACCAGTTGCCGTAGAAGATCGGCCGCGTCACCCAGCACCCCTCGGTCATCCAGTTGTCGTTGTAGTTGACGTTGCCCGCGGCGCGGTCGAAGTCCCACAACGGCCCCATATTCAGCAGCCGGTCCCGCGGGTCGGCCGCCGCCTCGGTGTCCTTCCACATCCAGTCGGAGGACACGAACACCGCGTCGTTGTTCCTCAGCAGTTCCTGGATCAGGTACCAGTCGGCGTAACTCGGCGGGTTCAGCAGCGTGATCCGGCCATCCTGCCAGAGCTCGGACGACGCCTGCCGCAACAGGCCCTTGACGTAGGCGACTTGCGCCGGCGTGATCGACTCCTCGTCGGGCGTGTCGATGCAGATCGCCTCGCCGGTCGGCATGACCAGCTGCATGTCGACGTCGTCGCCCTTGTAGCAGTCGAGCCGCGAGTCGACCTCGACGAGGTAGCCGCCGTCGATGTCGTTGTCGGCCGCCTTCGAGCTCATCTTGCGGATGTTCAGCCGCGCCGGGTCGATGCGGATGTCCTCGGTCATCAGGTACACGCCGACGTAGTCACCGTTGAGCCAGACCTCGAGGTGCTGGCCCGACGGCGTCCACTTCAGCCCGTCGGAGAAGATGCTGCTTGCGCCGAGCGACAGCGCCAGCTTGTTGCGGATCAGCGACCGGTCGAAGTAGTCGGCCAGCAGCGCCCAGTTGCGGTTCTTCTTCATGCCGAGGAAATCGGGAACCTTGGCGTACGCGGCGTCGTTGCTGAACTGCACCTTGTACGGATTCTTCGGCTGGCCCCAGGTCGATTGGCCGCGGCCGCGGATCTTGCCCTTGAGCTCGTACGGCAGCGCGGAGACCACCGGCTGCGTCAGCTTGAACGTCGCGTCGATGTAGACCTCCTTCGACGTGATCGGCGCGCCGTCCTTGGTCGTGATCGCAAGTTGCGGCAGTTCGGTCAGCGCCGGCGGGAACGACGCCACCACGGTCTTCAGCCCGTCGGCGCCCGCCATGTCCAGCGTAGGCTCCGCCGCCTTCAGCGCCGTCACCACCGCCTTGGCCACCGCGTGGGTCAGCGAACCGGCCTCGGCAGCGGCGCTCAGCCTGATGCCGAACTTCGGCGGCAGGCCTAGATCGTTGCGGACCAGGTCCTCCGCCAGAGCGAGATCGGGCTCGCGGTACAGGTGCACCAGCGTCGTGAACGGCGTGATGTCGGTGCTGTAGGCGCTCGACGGCGATGCCATCCGGAAGGACGCATCGACCGCGGCGTCGGGCCGGTCGGAGTCCCTCGCCTGCCCGGCGCGAATCTCGGCCAGCAGCGGCCCCGTCGAGCCCGCGGGAACCGGCAACTCGTACAGGCCGCCGGAACCCGAGATGGTCGTCCTTTCCGGCTCCTCGCAACGACCGTTGTCGTTCGCATCGAGGCAGACGATCGCCCCGTCGATGTAGCCGTCGATGACCTTGCCGCGGATGAGATCCTGCTG
>JALORV010000321.1 GCA_025458735.1 Burkholderiaceae bacterium
GGTGGTCGCTGCCATGTCGGCCTACCTGGGACGTGAATGCGCCGACGGCACGGCACCCCGGCAGATCGTGCGGCACATGCACGGCCTGTACCAGGGGCAACGTGGCGCGCGCCGCTGGCGACGTCTGCTCAGCGATGCGCAGCAGCTCGATGCGGCCGGCGCCGGCATTCTCGAACTCGCGTCGCGGCAGGTGGAAGATGCTTCGCGATCCCGCGCCGATGAGGCGGCCCCGGCGTAATGTGGACGCCTAAGGTGGTGATCCCATGTCTGCCAGTACTCGCCGGCCCGGGCTCGTGCACGCCTTGAGATCGTTCGGCTTGTCCGCACTCCGTTCCGTTGCCGCGGCCTGCGCGAGCCTTGCGCTGCTGTCCCTCATCACCCCCGCGACAGCGGCCAGGTTCGAGTTCGATGCGACGCCCGGGCGCCTGCCCAAGGAGGTCGTTCCGACCCACTACGCGCCCCACCTTTGCGGGGCGGACCGAAGTCGAGTTCACCGTGCGCCGGCCGACTGCCGCCGTCGTCGTGCAGGTGACGGAACTCGAAGCCGCGGGAGTGACGCTCTCAGACCCGTCCGGACTTTCGCATGAGGCCGCCGTTGCTTCCGATCCTGACGGCCGGCTGTGGCGCATCGCGCCGAAGTCGGGACAGCCGCTCGCGCCGGGCCAATGGCGCCTGGGCATCGACTATCGCGGCAAGGTGGACAAGCGAGGACAGGGTCTGTTCGGTGTCGAATACCGCACGGCGGGCAACGAGACGCCCCGTCGGATGCTGGCAACGCAGCTGCAGGCGACACATGCCCGGGCTGTCTTCCCCTCGTTCGACGAACCGGCCTTCCGCGCGACCTTCGACATCGTCATCACCGCGCCGGCCGGCTACGAAGCGGTCTCCAACATGCCGGTCCTCCGGCAGACCGTTCTCGCTGATGGACGCCGCGAAACCACCTTCGCCCGCACGCCTTCGATGCCGACCTACCTGGTGGCACTGGCTGTCGGCGAGTTCGATGCACTGACCGACAGCTTCGATGGCGTTGCGCTGCGCATCCTGACGGCGCCCGGACGCTCGGGCGAGGCGCGCTACGCCATGGCGGTGACCAAGCAGCTGCTCGCGTACTTCCGCGACTACTTCGGGGTGCCATACATGCTGCCCAAGCTCGATCAGCTGGCTATCCCGGGCGTGCGCGGCGGCGCCATGGAGGACTGGGGCGCGATCTCCTATGCGGAGACCCTGCTGTTGTACGACCCCGCGCGTTCGGCGCCGCGGCAGCAGCAGCTGATCTTCGCGCTGGTCGCCCACGAAATTGCGCATCAGTGGTTCGGCAACCTGGTCACGGCGGCCTGGTGGGACGACATCTGGCTCAACGAAGCGTTTGCGACCTGGATGCAGAACAAGGCGGTGGCGCACTTCAATCCGGCCTGGAGCTGGCGCGTGCGCGAGCGCCTCGGTCGTGAAGAGGCGCTGGCCCTGGACGCCGGCAAGGCAACGCGGGCTGTGGGTGACCCGCCGACCCACGAGTCGAGCATCGACGACGTGTTCGACGACATTACCTATGAGAAGGGCGGTGCCGTGCTCGGCATGTTCGAGGCGCAGCTGGGCGAGGACGTCTTCCGGGACGGCCTGCGTCGTTACATAGCGGTGCATCGCTACTCCAACGCCACCGCCGACGACCTCTGGTACCACCTCTCGCAGGCCGCAGGCAAGGACCTGACCCCGATCATCGCCGGCTGGATCCGGCAGCGCGGCTTTCCCTTGCTGAAGGTCGCCAGCGAGTGCAGGGACGGCCGCACCCATGTCGAGCTGGCGCAGGAGCGCTTCACGGCGCGCGGGCTCGGAGAACTGGCCGCCATGTGGCAGGTGCCGGTCGTCGTGCGTGGCGGCGAGAAGACGACCCGGCTCATCCTCGGACCGGTGCCGCAGCAGATCGACTTCCCCTCCTGTGTGGCGGTCGTGGCCAACGGCGGCGACACCGGCTACTACCGGGTGCAGTACGACACCGCCAACATGGCGCGGCTGCGCTCGGCGTACGCGCAACTGCCAGCCACCGAGCGCATGGGCCTGGTGGCCGACACGATGGCGCTGGCCCGTTCCGGCCGCATCGAATTTGCCGAGTACTTCCGGCTGCTCGACGCCATGCGTGGCGAGCGCGAAGGCGCCATCTGGCAGCAGGTCATCGAGCATCTTGCCTATCTCGACGACGTCTTCATTGCCACGCCGGCGCAGGCATCGGTGCGAGCCTATGGCCGGTCGCTGCTGCGACCCGTGCTGGACCGCCTCGGCTGGCAGCCGCAGCCCGGAGAGGATGTGGGGACGCTCAGGCTGCGCGCCGCCCTCATCGATGCGCTCGGCCGCTTCGACGACGCCGACACCACCGCTCGGGCGCGGGCACTGTTTGCGGCCTACGTGGCCACGCCCTCCGCGCCGATCGATCCGTCGATCCGGCCCGGCGTCGTCCGCGCCGCAGGTCGAGCAGCGGATCCGGCGACCTTCGATGCACTGCGCCGCCTGCTGAAGGAGGCCACCAGCCAGGAAGACAACTACCTCTACGGCGGCGCCATGATCCTCGTGCGCGACCCGCAACTCGTGCAGCGCATCCTCGAGCTCGCGCTGACGGACGAGTGGCCCCCGGGGTCGGCCAGCTGGTACCTGCGCAATGTCGGCTTCTTCAGCGGCCATCCGGCCCTGGGCCGCGACTTCATCGTGGCGAACTTCAAGGCGGTCGAAGCGAAGGCGTCACGCGCGGGTCGCGCCTGGATACTGCCGGCGGCCTTCACGGGGTTCAACGTTGACGAGGAAGCCGATGCGCTGCTCGCCACGCAAAAGCGGCTGGTCGGCGAGCAGGCGATGGCACCGGCCGAGCAGGTGGCCGAGCAGATCCGCGAAAAGGCGGCCGTGCGCAAGCGGGAGGAGAACCGGCTGCCGGATCTCCTGCGTGCAATGAGCCGGCCGCAGGGCGTGGCCTCCGCTCGCTGAAGGCCGGGTCCCGCACCGTCGGCGAGTCCCCGATCGGATCGTGCAGCGGTCGGGGAGTCAGCTTATGCAGGCGCGGCTGACGTCCGCCTCGCGCCGGCCGATCTCGCGGTCGGCCTTCTGCATTTCGTCGATCGTGGCGGCGCGCTGCTGCATCAGCGACGCACGCGTGTTGCGGGCGCGCTCGAGATCTGCGCG
>JALORV010000322.1 GCA_025458735.1 Burkholderiaceae bacterium
GACCTGGTGCAGGCACTGCACACGCGGATCGCTGCGACGCCGACCCGGCTGGCCGGGCCGCTGGTCGGGGGTGCCATCAACGGCGCGACCGGACTCGTCTATGGCGCGGTCCGCGGCGTCACGAAGGTGGTGGGCGTCGGCATCGACCAGGCGCTGGCGCAACTGGCTCCGCTGCTGGAGACGGCTGACCGGCAGGCCGACCGCACGGCCGCGGACGGCGGCGTCGAGCTGCGCGAAGCTCTGCGCGCGGCGCTCAATGGGGTGCTGGGCGACTATCTCGCACACACCGGCAACCCGCTGGCGATCACCATGTCGCTGCGGCAGCAGGGCGTCGCCCTGCCGCTCGAGCGCGAGCCGCTGATTGCGCGGGTAGCAGGGCCGCAGCAACGGCTGCTGGTGCTGGTGCACGGGCTGTGCATGAACGACCTGCAGTGGGCGCGCCGCACGGCCCCGGCCGAAGCGGCCAGGCATGACCACGGGGCTGCGCTGGCGCGCGACCTGCCTTGCAGCGCGCTCTATCTGCACTACAACTCGGGATTGCATGTCTCCACCAACGGCCGGCAGTTCGCGGCGCAGCTCGAGGCGCTGGTCGCGGCCTGGCCGGTGCCGGTGCAGGAGGTCGTGATCGTTGGCCACAGCATGGGCGGCCTGGTTGCACGCAGTGCGGTTCATGCCGGCCTGCAGGCCGGGCATGCGTGGCCGCGGCGCCTGGGCGCGATGGTGTTCCTCGGCACTCCGCATCATGGATCCCCGCTCGAGCGCGGCGGCCACTGGATCGACCAGCTGCTGCAGAGCACCCCGTACACGGCACCCTTCGCCCGCCTCGGCATGATCCGCAGTGCCGGCATCACCGATCTGCGGCACGGCAGCGTCCTCGACGACGACTGGAACGGGCGCGACCGCTTCGCGCACGGCCACGACACGCGCCGGCCCCTGTCCTTGCCCGCCGGCGTCGCCTGCTACGCGCTGGCAGCCACTACTGCACCGGGTCCCGCTGCAACCGACGTGACGACCGATCCTGCCGGCAGCGGCATTGCCTCCCCGGACGCGCTGCCGGGCGACGGCCTCGTGCCGGTGACCAGCGCACTGGGACACCACGCCGATCGTGCGCGGGCACTCGACTTCGCGGCCTCGCACCAGGCCATTGCATGGAACACCGGCCACCTCGATCTGCTGTCGTCGGTCCCGGTGTATCACCGCATCCGCGACTGGCTGGCGGCCGACGCCGACGCTTGACCGGCCGGTCGCCGGCCGGGGCCGCAAAGCGGCGAGTCGGCTTTGCGGCGATACTGCGGTCTCGGGGCGCCAGCGGGCAGCCTCGCAGCAACCAAGGATCGCCCATGAGCAAGGCCAAGGCCGCACCCGTCCGGCCGGCATACGTACCCCGTTCCCAGATCATCTGGACCGACGAGCGCCTCGATGCGCTCGACAACGAGCAGCTGCTCAACCTGCTCGGCAACCTGCCGCAGCAGCGCGCAAGCGGCCGCGTGGCGCACGAAACAGCCGACGAACTCGAACTGCGCATCAAGTCGCGACTGCCGGCGCGGGCGATCGCCGTGCGGCGCCGCCGTGCACGCAGCGAGGTCCAGCTCGAGGCTCGCGTGGCCGAGCAGCTCACCAGTCTTGCCAACAGCCTGGCCGCGCGCTACGCGTTCGGCTCCGAGCCCGGGGCGGACGATGCGCCGAATCGCGCCCCGGCGGCACGCTCGCGCACATTGGCCGATGCCCGCGGCAAGCCGCGCGTCGGTGGCTCGGTCAAGCAGGGCCGCAGCGCGATCGATCGATACCTGTGCTACCGCGCCGGCGACTCGCTGGCGGGCCTCGCCTTCGTCCTGCTGGCGGAGCGGCCGCAGCAGGATGGCTGCTTCCTGATTTTCGGCACCGACGACCTGCTCGACGGCGAGACCGCGCCGAACGACTTCGGGCCGATTGCCGAACAGCATGGCTGGTCGGCCAGCGCACGTGCGCGCATGCGCGCGCTGCCGATGGCCGACTATGCCGCGGCGGCGCAGCGGTTCGAGGTGCTGCTCGCGCGCATGGCACCTCGCCTGTCGTGACCGCGCCGCGCCGAAGCCGGGCGCGGGCGCGTTGCCTGTCCAGGACCGGAGCCGCCCCGTGATCGACGCCGTGCTGCTGACGGCGGCCCGCGTGTCGACCTTCGAGAGCGACCGGCTGCTCACCAGCGCAAGCGGCTTCTACTTCGAGCGCGACGGTCGGCTGTACCTCGTGACCAGCCGGCACGTCATGGCCGATGTGCCGAGCGGTCACCGCCCCGACCGGATCGAGCTGGAGATGCACACCGATCCGGACAATCTGGCGGCCTCGATCGGCTTTTCGATTCCGCTCTACAGCGCCGGAACCCGCCTCTGGCGCGAAGGGGAAGACACCGCCGGCGAGGTCGATGTCGCCGTCATCGAACTGGACCGGCAGGCCCTGCCCGCGCGCGCGGCGCTGCGGGCGTTCAATCCGTCTCATCTGCTGCTGGCGTCGCCGCCGCCGGTGGGCACGCCGCTCGCGATCGTCGGCTTTCCGCTGGGCTTTCACGACTCGCTGCACCACCTGCCGGTGGTGCGTCACGCGGTGATCGCCTCTTCCTTCGGACTGCGCTTCCAGGGCCAGGGCTACTTCCTGACCGATGCGCGTACCCATCGCGGCACCAGCGGTGCGCCGGTGCTGATGGCGCGGCCACCCGCTGCGGCGGGCGACGAACTGGCCTGGGCCCTGCTCGGCGTTCACTCGGCGCGCATCGACCTCGGCACGCGCGACCACACACTCGACGAGGCGCTGGGCCTGAACTGCGCCTGGTACTGCGGAGTTCAGCGCAGGTCGTAGCGATCCAGGTTCATGACCTTGGTCCAGGCGGCGACGAAGTCCTGCACGAACTTCGCCTGCGCATCGTCGCTGGCGTAGACCTCGGCCAGCGCGCGCAGCTGCGAGTTCGAGCCGAACACCAGGTCGACCGGCGTCGCTGTCCAGCGCGTTTCGCCGGTGCGACGATCACGCCCTTCGAGCACGCCGGCAGTGGCCGTCTTCTGCCACCGCGTGCCCATGTCGAGCAGGTTGACGAAGAAGTCGTTGCTCAGGGTGCCGGGCCGCTGCGTGAGCACGCCGAGACGGCTGTCGCCGACGTTGGCGCCCAGCACGCGCAGGCCGCCGATCAGCACCGTCATCTCCGGGGCGCTCAGCCGCAGCAGTTGCGACTTGTCGACAAGCAGCGCTGTGGCATCGTCTTCCAGCCCGCGGCGCACATAGTTGCGGAAACCGTCCGCGATCGGCTCGAGCACGGCAAACGACGCCACGTCGGTCTGCTCC